>DASTWH010000069.1:0-3128 GCA_035758735.1 Gaiellaceae bacterium | reverse complement strand
GGCCGGCTCTGCCTCGGGACAGCAGACGCCGGCATCGTCCTACGGCGAGGCCGTGTTCGTCGTCTCCGGCCGTGGGTACGGCCACGGCGTCGGCATGAGCCAGTACGGGGCGTACGGTCAGGCTCTCGCCGGTCGCACGTACGAGCAGATCCTCGCGCACTACTACACGGGCACGCAGATCGGCAGGGCCGGTCGCAAGGAGCTCCGGGTCATGCTCGCCGAGGGCCGCCGTGCGGTCACCGTGTCGTCGACCGTTCCGTTCACGGCGGCGGACGCGACCGGGACCGTCTACAAGCTTCCGAAGGGATCGGTCACGCTCCGCTCCGATCTCTCGCTGCCGTCGGACGCCGGGCCTGTGCCGGCGACGCAGCCGCTGATCATCCGTCCGGGGAAGAAGGCGCCGCTCGCGCTCGACGGCAAGCTGTTCCGCGGCAAGCTCGAGCTCGTTCCGCAGGGCGCCTTCCTGCGCGTCGTGAACATCGTTGCGCTCGAGAGCTACCTGCAAGGGGTCGTCGCGGGCGAGGTCCCCTTCAGCTGGCCCGCCGAGGTGCTCAAGGCGCAGGCGGTCGCCGCCCGCTCGTACGCGATCGCGAGCCTCCTGAAGGGCAAGCCGTTCGACCTCTACTCCGACGCGCGCAGCCAGATGTACCTGGGCGTCGCCGGCGAGAAGCCGTCGACGACGAAGGCCGTCGCGGGCACGGCCGGCGAGGTCGTCCTCTATGCGGGCAAGGTCGCGACGACGTACTACTTCTCGACGTCCGGGGGGAAGACGGCGAGCGCGGCCGACGTCTTCGGATTCTCGGTCCCGTACCTCGTCTCGCGGCCGGATCCCTGGGACAAGCTGTCGCCGTACCACCGCTGGGGGCCGGTGCTCGTCGGGGCGCGAACGCTGCAGTCGAAGCTCGACGCCGACGCGCGCGTGATCGACGCGCGGGGAGTCGGCACACCGTCGGGCAGGCTGCGCACGGTCACGCTCGAGACGGTCGGCGGCACGGAGCAGATTCCGGCATCGCTCGTCCGGACGGCTCTCGGCCTGCGCTCGACCTGGGTGACGATCGGGGTGCTCCGCCTGGACAGGCCGAGCCGCGGTGCCGTGGTCTTCGGCTCGAGCACGCACCTGAGCGGGATCGGGCGCGGCCTCGGCTCGCCGAAGCTCACATCATCCCTCGACGGCTCCTCGTGGTCGCCGATGGTGACGGTGGCCCCGGACGCGGTCGGCGCGGTCGCCTACGACCTCAGGCCCGCGCGCACGATGCGGTACCGGCTCGAAGCGGAGGGCGGCGCCTCCCCGGCACTGCTCGTCCAGGTCGCACCGCGGATCACGTTGTCGGGCCCGACCGTGCTCGAGCCGGGTGTGCTCGCGGGCATCGTTCGACCCAAGCGCTCCGGCCTGGCCGTCGAGATCGAGCGCCGGAAGGGAACGGCGTGGGCGCCCGTGGGCGAGGTCACGACGGACGTGGCGGGCGCCTTCAGGCTCGAGCTCGACACGCTCGTGCCCGCGGGCAGCTACCGGGCACGGACGGCGGCGACCGCAGATCTCGCCGCCGGGATATCACCGACGATCCAGGTGACGGGATGAAGGCCCTCGTCGTCGCGGCAGCGACCCTTGCCGCCTGGCTCGCACTGCCGGCGAACGCTTCAGCGGCTCGGGTGGCCGTGGGCATCGCGAAAGGGGCGGACTCGGCGAAGATCGCCGAGGCGGTCGAGGCCCGCACAGGGTCCCGCCCGGAGAGCCTGGAGCCGATCCCGGCGTTCGTCGTCGACCTGCCGGAGGGCGTCTCCCTACGTGGCATTCGCGGCGTCCGCTACGTGGAGCCGCTCGTCACCCGCCATCTCGCATTCACGCCGACCGACCCGCTCGTGCCGAAGCAGTGGTACCTCCCGTACAGCGGCTTCTACCAGCCTTGGATCACGCTCCCGTCGTTCGAGCCGATCCCGGTGGCGGTCATCGACTCCGGAGTCGACGCCGGTCATCCCGACCTCGCCGGCAGGATCCTCGGCGCGAAGAGCTTCGTCGGCGGCTCCCCGCGTGTCGACACGTTCGGTCACGGGACGTTCGTGGCGGGGCTGATCGGCGCCGGCTACAACAACGGGATCGGCATCGCCGGGTTGGCGCCGTCCTCGGAGCTGCTCGTTGCGAAGGTCGTGACGAAGTCGCGCACGATCCCCGTGGAGGCGGAGGCGCAGGCGATTCGCTGGGCCGTCGAGAACGGCGCTCGGGTCATCAACATGAGCCTCGGCGGAGTTCGCGATCCGCTCGATCCGGCGCGCGACACGTATTCCCGCCTGGAGGCCGATGCGGTCGCGTACGCGGTCTCGAACGGCGTCGTGGTCGTCGCTGCCGTCGGCAACTCGGACCAGGCGCCTACGAGCCCCTGGAAGTACGCGAGCTATCCCGCGGCTCTCCCGCACGTCCTGGGCGTGAGCGCGACGACCGACACCGGCGGCATCCCGTCGTTCTCGAACCGGGACTCGATCTTCAACGACATCGCGGCGCCGGGTCTCGGGATCCTCTCGATCCTGCCGCGTCCGCTCACCGCGCGATTCCCGCAGTGCACGGAGCAGGGGTACTCGAGTTGCGGCTCGGACGAGTACCGCGAGGCGCAGGGGACGTCGTTCGCGGCGCCCCAGGTGACCGCTGCCGCCGCGGTGCTGCTGAGCCTGCACCCGACGCTGCGACCGGAGCAGGTCGCGAAGATCCTCCAGTCGACGGCCATCGACCTCGATGCGGCCACCGGGTGCGAGGCCTGCGCGGCGGGTCGTGACGCGTACTCGGGCTGGGGGCGGCTGAACGTCGCCGACGCGATCGGCGCTCTCGCCGGACCGCTTCCGCCGCGCGACTACTACGAGGCGAACGACGATGTCGGGACGCGCGCCTATCCGGTGCAGGGCACGAACCGGCGGCTGCGAGCGCGCGTCGACTTCTGGGACGACCAGGACGACGTCTACGCGATCCACCTGAACCGCGACCAGCCGGTGTACGTCGGTCTGACGGGCTCCGACACGACCGTCGACCTGAGCCTCGCGTTCTGGTTGCCGCGGGCTCGCTCGCTCGAGCGGGTCTCGGACTTCCGGTACCGGGTGCGTACGTCGGCCCGTCCGGGGGCGCGTCAGTACCTCTCCTATCG
>DASTWH010000068.1:0-4014 GCA_035758735.1 Gaiellaceae bacterium | reverse complement strand
ACCGCTCGAGGATCTCGGTCGTCCCGTCCTGCGAGCGGTTGTCCGTCGCGACGACGAAGTCGACGCCGGCGTCGAGGTGGTGCGCGATCTGCGCATCGACGACGTCGGCCTCGTCGCGGACGAGGAGTGTCATGACGAGCTTCATGCAGCCGTGGAGGTTAGTCCCGCCCCCAGGCGACCCACTCCGGAGTCACGGCGTAGCGATGAGGACCGCGCCTCGGGCTCCGTCGCATCGCGAGGAGCGGGAGCTGCGAGTCGTAGCAGCGGATCGCGCGCCACTTGGCGACGCGGTCGCGGAGCCCGACGGACGTGCGCGCGAAGCCGGCGGCTTCCGGATCGACCCCCGCGCGGCGCGTGTACGGCTGTTCCGCATAGCGTGCCCCCCAATGGTGGCCGAGAGCCCCGGCGAGGAGCTCCGCGAGCCAGAGGTGGTCCGGGTGGGTCAGGGGAAGACCCGGCACGATGACGCTGTCGGCCCCGTCGAGGGCGCCCAGGACGGCGTCACGCACGTCGGCCTCGTCCCCGTGGCGGTCGTAGTCGACGCTTCCGAACGGCAGCCAGACCGGCGTCGCACCGACCAGGGCGCAGGCACGCCGGTCCTCTTCGCGCCGCACCCGCGCCGACTCGCCCTCGGTCTCGAACCCGCCGCGCCGGTCCCATCCGCCGGCTGCCGCCTCGGACGACGGATCGCAGGCGAGGACGGTGAGCAGCTGGACCACGGCGCCGCACCGTGCCCACGATGCCATCGACGCCCCGAGCGAGAGCACGCCGTCGTCCAGGTGGGGGGAGACCACGACGACGCGCTTCCCGCGGCTCAGGGCTGGCTGGGTCGCGGCCACAACGCCGTATGATCGCGCCCTTGCCCGACGATCATCCCGTGAACAGCCGCCGCTTCGTCCCGCAGGGCGTCCGCACCCGGCTTCGGCCGGTGCGCGCGAGGTACGTCTCGTGGCGGCGCCGCCGCCCTCCCGCGCTCGGGGACCTGCGCCGTGTGACGCCGATCGACCCGAACTGGGGCTTCGAGCGCGGCACGCCGATCGACCGCGTCTACGTCGAGGAGTTCATCGGCTCCCATGCCGCCGACATCCGCGGCCGCGTCCTCGAGATCGCCGCGCCCGACTACACGACCCGTTTCGGGAGCGGCGTCGAGCGAAGCGACATCCTCATGGCGACGGAGGGGAATCCCCAGGCGACGATCGTCGGCGACCTCACGGACGCGCCGCACATCCCGGCCGACACCTTCGACTGCGCGATCGTCACGCAGACCCTGCAGTTCGTCTACGACGTGCGGGCGGCGTTCGCCACGTTGCACCGCATCCTCGAGCCGGGCGGCGTGCTGCTCGCCACGGTTCCGGGGCTCACGAAGATCTCGCCACCCGAGGACGAGGAGTACGGCGAGTGGTGGCACTACACGGCGCGCTCGGCGAAGCGGCTCGCCGAGGAGGCCTTCGGGACGGGGAACGCCGAGGCCCGCTCGTACGGGAACGTCCTGAGCGCCGCCGGCTTCCTCTATGGCCTGGCCGCCTCGGATCTCACACCCACGGAGCTCGACGCGCACGACCGGCTGTACGAGGTGATCGTCGGCATGCGGGCCGTGAAGCAACCGCGCTAGCTGCGGCGGAGGACTCGCCGCGCCGTGCGCTCGAGCTTCCGATACGCCCGCCGGGGAAGCCGCTGCTCGACCGTCCCGAGCCTGCGCTCGAGTTCGTCGAGCCGCCGCTGCAGGCGGACGACGTCTGCCTCGCCGAGCACCGCCGCCTCCACGGCGTACTCGGCGTCATCGACGAGCGTCGGCAGCGGGAACCGAAGTGGCGCAGCGCCTCCGGACGGAAGAAAGCCGTCGCCCGACGGATCGCGAAGCTGGGCGAGCGCGTCGCGAAGCCGGGTGTCGACGACGAGCCTGCCGTCCGCGACGCCCCGCTCGAGCTCCTCGTCGGAGACGACGAGCGCCTCGTAGTACTCGTCGATCCGGCCGCTCCCGAGCGCCGAGAACATCTCCGCGTGGTAGGCGGTCGGCGGCCGAGCGATGTGCCGGGAGAACGCCTCGCCTTGCAGCTTCGCCTTGTGCGCGCACTGGGCTTCCGACCGCAGGGGGAAATGGAAGCACTCGATCGGGAACCATCCCCGCAGCGGCGCGAACGGACTGTCGATCAGCGCGTGGTTGCCGCGCGAGACCCGGATCTCGGCGTGACCGCGATGGATGACCTTGCGGATCGGCTTGTACAGCGACGCCGGGTCGTTGATGGGCGCGAGCGCGGAGAAGCGCACCGTCATGCGCTCGGCGAAGCCCTCGTCGCCGGGTCTCGGACAGAAGACGCGGAGAAACGCGCCGACCGTCCCGTAGCGTGGCGGTACGCCCGCGAGCACCTCCCCGAGCGAAGCGCCACGCGGCCACCAGAACTCGTCCGCATCCGAGTTGATCACCCAATCGGCGCCGTACTCGGTGGCGGCGAGGCGAGCCATCCGCGTCACCCACTCGTCCTGGCGAAGATCCTCACCGGGCTCGCGGATCAGGTGGACCTGCCCTGAGCGGGCGTACTCCTCCAACACCTCCGTCGTGCCGTCCTGCGACCGGTTGTCGGTCGCGATCACGAGGTCGGCGCCCGCATTCAGATGGAAGGCAAGCCAGGCGTCGACGACGTCGATCTCGTCTCGCGCGAGAAGCGTCATGACCAGCGTCATCGAGGCGCCAGTCTACGAGCTGACCGCAGCGCGCCCCGTTCGAGCGTTGCAAGCCTGTCCTCGAGCGCGCGCACGCGCTGCTCGGCGCGCACGATGCCATCGATCTCCGCGAGAACGGAGGCCTCCGCAGCGTATGCGGCGTCGTCTTCGGCACCGGCCCGGGGGAAGGTGAGCCGCTGACCCTCGCCCGGCAGCAGGAATGTCCCGTCGGCGTCCCGGATCGCACGGAGCGCGTCGCGCAGGCGGGTATCCGTCGCGAGCGTGCCGTCCGCGAGGCGTCGAGCAAGCGCCTCGTCGTCGACGGCGGCTGCATCGTAGAACGCCTTCGCGTTGCCCGCGAGGGCTGCGTCGTCCAGCCGAAGCTGGTGGAGCGCCGCGTCGTACGTGGGATTGCGGAGCCATCCTCCACGCGCCTTGCGGGCGACCTGCGTCGCCGAGCGGAGCGAAAAATGGAGCACCTCCATCGGATGCCAGGCGCGGATCGGATCGAGACCGGGGGCCGACGCATTGTGGTTCCCGAACTCGACCTCCACGTCCGGCCGCGCGCGATGCGCGACCTTCTGGTGAGCGTGGAAGATCGTCTCCTTGTCGCCGGGATGAGCGGGCGTGGCGAGCCGCGCGGTCATCCGCTCGGCGAAGAAGCGTCCGTCGTCGGGGCGAGGGAGGAAGTGGCGCCAGCAGCCGCGGACCACGCCGAACCGGTCGGGGACGGTGGCAAGCACGTCCCGCAGCGACCCGCCCCTCGGCCACCAGAACTCGTCGGCGTCGGAGTTGATCACCCAGTCCGCACCGTGCTCCGTCGCCGCGAGCCGAGCCATGGCCGTCACCCACTCGTCCTGGCGCATGTCGTCGGCCGACTCCCGGATCAGGCGCAGGACGCCCGCCCGCTCGTACCGCTCGAGGATCTCGGTCGTGCCGTCCGTCGAGGCGTTGTCCGTCGCGATCACGAAGTCGACGCCGGCGTGCAGATGGAACGCGATCTGCGCATCGACGACGTCTGCCTCGTCCCGGGCGAGCAGCGTCATGACGACGTTCACCCGAGCACCTCCAGAACGGCGTCGACGACCCGCTCGGCGGCGTGGCCGTCCACCGCGCCGACGACCCGCTCGACCGCGCGCGCCCGCAGCTCCTCGAGCTCCCGTGGGTCGCGGAGCGCTGCCTCGATCCCGGACGCGACGGCGTCGAACGACGCCGCGCGGTAGAACGCCCCCGAGGCGGCAAGCTCCTCGTAGTGCTTCCCGACGACGTTCTTCGCCGCCCAGGACTCGCCGGCGGGCGCGCCCTCGTCGTAGAGCACGCAGACGGCCGGACGGTCGCCGACGAGCGCGTCGA
>DASTWH010000435.1:0-2074 GCA_035758735.1 Gaiellaceae bacterium | reverse complement strand
AGGGCACGAAGGCGAGCCGCTGGCGGTAGCGCGGCACCAGGCCGAGGCGGCCCTCGATGGCCGTGAGCAGCTCGTCGTACGAAGGCGGCGAGCCCTCGAAGATCATCACGCCGGCCACGTGCATGTGGGAGACGGCGTCCTCCAGATGGAGGAAGGACGCGTCGAGGCCAGTCAGGCGATCCGAGGACATGCCCGAAGACTACGTCAGAGCGACAGGCTGAGCTGATCGTCCGGCACAGCGCGCGCGAGCGCCTCGTCGAGGCCCGCCACGCGGACCCCGAGGAGGCGCACCGGACGGCGTGGATCGAGGCGCCGGAGCAGCTCGAGCGCGACCGTGCCGACGGTCTTCTCGTCGTTCACGGGGGCGTCCAGGCTGCGTGCCCGCGTGACCGTCGAGAAGTCGTCGAAGCGGACCTTGATGCCGATCGTGCGACCGCGCCGCTCCTCCCGCGCGAGCGTGGCGCAGAGCTCGCCGGTGAGGCGCTCCAGCACCGGCTCGAGCTCCGGGAGGCCGTGGAGGTCGCGGTCGAAGGTGGTCTCGCGCGACTCCGACTTCGCGACCCGGACCGTCTCGATCGTGCGGTCGTCCTCGAAGCGGGCGAGCGCGGCCAGGTGCGGGCCGAGGCGCGCTCCAAACCACTGGACGAGCTGCTCGTCCGGCGTCGCGCCGAGGCGGCCGAGCGTCGCGATGCCGAGCTCCTCGAGGCGGGCGACGGTCTTCGGGCCGATGCCGGGGACCAGGCCGGGGGAGGCCTCGGCGAAGCGAAGCCGGGCGCCCTCCGCCGTCAGCTCCAGGAAGCCGTCGGGCTTCTCGGCGTCCGAGGCCACCTTCGCGACGAGCTTGTTCGGGCCGATCCCGACGCTGCAGGTGAGCCCGGTTTCGACGCGGACGGTCTCCTTGAGCCTGCGAGCGGCAGAGCGATGGCGATCGAGCCCGGTGAGGTCGAGGTAGGCCTCGTCGAGCCCGACGACCTCGACTCGCTCGACGTGGTCGCGCAGGACGGCCATCACCTCGCGCGAGCGAGCCCTGTAGAGCTCGAAGTCGGGCGGGACGAAGACCGCGTCGGGGCACAGCCGCCGCGCCCGCTCGGCGGGCGTCGCGGAGAAGACGCCGAACCTGCGCGCCTCGTAGCTGGCCGTGGTCACGACCGCACGCGGCCCGCTGCCCGCGACCACGACCGGAAGACCGACGAGCTCGGGCCTGCGCTGGAGCTCGACGCTCACATAGAACGCATCCATGTCGACGTGAGCGACTCTCACGCCTTCGCACCGTAGCGGTGTCAGCCGACGGGACGAACCGAGCGGGCGACCTCGCGAGCGACGGAGCGGATCAGCGAGAAGCGGCGCCGCGGGCCCTCCGCCAGCACCGCGAAGCCGTCCCCGCCGCGGAAGAAGAAGACATCCGTGTAGCGGCGGCGGTCCTGCTGGAAGGACCACTCGAACACCGGCGTCGGCCCGAGCCGCGCGGGCTGGAGCTTCACCACCTTGTAGCCCGGAATGCTCTCGGACGCCCTGTGGAGCCGTCGCGCGCTGTCCGCGGGGTCGCCGCTGACGTTCGGTGTCGTGTCGATCAGCACCGACAGGCTGTCGGGTCCCACGGCGCGGCTCACGCGGCGGCCGTTCGTCTCCGCATAGTCCTCGACGAGCCGCCAATCGGCCGGCAGCTGGGCGCGGTAGGCGGGCGTCCTGTACGGCTCGAAGAAGTCGCCCGCCAGGATCGGGAACGGCCTCGTGCTCGACTCGGCGAGCACCTTGCCCGCTGCGCTCCTCAGCTTGAACTCGACCACGTAGCTCCCTGACCTGGGCGGCAGCGGGACCCAGACGGCGAGCATGCGGGACTCCTTCGCCGCACGCGGGCGAATGCGCGGCTCGCTCGGATAGGTCTCGACCGCCACCGGGTCGCCGCGCCCAGCCGGGCGCAGCGACCATTCGGGGACCAGCGACCGGCCCCCGTGGCCGACCAGCTCGATGCGGCCGCGCAGCACGAGTCCCTCGGCGCGGAGCTCCTCGGGCGAGAGCCCGCCGATGGGATCCTCCAGCGAGCGCAGGTACGTGCCGAGCCGCGTGTGCCCGC
>DASTWH010000417.1:0-9945 GCA_035758735.1 Gaiellaceae bacterium | reverse complement strand
CGCACCTCGGCTCGCCCGGGATCCCGCCAGTACCTCTCGTACCGCCCGTTGCTCACCGGGACGTACTACGTCCAGGTACGCATCACGAGCCCGGGCGCGACGCGCTACCGGCTCGCGATCGTCAAGGGCTAGAGGAGCTCGTCCTCAGGCACGTCGCGCAGGACGCGCGCCGGGTTCCCGACCACGATGACGCGGGGCGGGACGTCCTTGGTCACGACTGCGCCAGCTCCGACGAAGGCCTCCTCGCCGATCTCGACGCCGGGGCAGAGGATCGCGCCGCCACCGACCCGTGCGCCTCGTCTGATCGTCGGGCCATTCACGAGCTCGTGGCGCTTCTCGGTGCGTCCCATGAAGTTGTCGTTCGTCGTCACGACGCACGGCGCGATGAAGACGTGCTCCTCGAGCGTCGAATAGGCGGTGATGTAGGCGCCCGCCTGGATCTTCGTCAGCGAGCCGATCGTGGTGTCGTTCTCCACGAGAGACCCGCGGCCGAGCACGACGTCGTCACCAACGGTCACGCGCTCCCGCACGCACGACTGGTCGCCCAGGATGACGCGCGCGCCGATCTTCGATCCCGCGAACACGATCGCCCCGGTCGAGACGACCGTGCCGTCTCCGATCTCGGTCGGCGGGAGCGGCTCGCGTTTCGCAGTCGATCGCGGCGAGAGCGAGGGCTGCTTTCCGACGACGGCGTTCTCGAGCACCTTCACGCCCTCCCCGAGCACCGTGTCGGGGTAGACCGTCGCCGTCGGGTGGATCTCAGCCGCCATCCAGCGAGGTCGTGAGCATGTCGAGCGCCCTGACGACGCGGGCGCCGTCGCGCGCCACCTGACGCCGGTCTCCGTCGCCCTCGACGAGGGAGAGGAATGCACGGCACTCGAGCTTGAGCGGCTCGTCGGTCGGGATCTTCGGGATGTGGATGTCGCCGGTGCGCGTCTGCCATTCGCCGTACGTGTCGACGGGCCTCCACGGCGACTTCTCGTACACGGTGACCTTGCGGTCGAGCTCCATGTCGTCGAAGACGGCCATCTTCTCCGTGCCGACGACGGTCATCTTCCGCATCTTGTGTGGGTCGAGCCACGAGAGGTGCATGTGGGCGATCTTCCCGGACGGGAAGCGGAGGTAGCAGAACACGACGTCCTCGACCCCGGTCTTGAGCAGCGACTGCCCGAGCGCCACGGCTTCGACGGGGTCCTCGTCCAGGAGGTAGAGGATCACGGACAGGTCGTGAACCCCGAGCGACCACAGCGCATTCTCGTGCCTGCGGATGACCCCCAGGTTCTGGCGGTTCCCGTAGACCATGAGGACGTCACCCAGGTCACCCTTGTCGACGAGCTCCTTCAGCTTGAGGACGCCGGGGTGGTAGAGGAGGAGGTGGCCCGGCATGAGGACGAGGTCGCGCTCCTCCGCGATCGCGACGAGCTCGTCGATCTCCGCGCCCTTCATCGCCGGCGGCTTTTCGACGAAGACGTGCTTCCCCGCCTCGAGCGCCTGCTTCGCAAGCTCGTAGTGCGTGGGCACCGGCGTCGCGACGACGACCGCATCGAGGCTCTCGTCCGCGAGCATCTCCTCGAAGGAGTCGGCCCAGCGCGCCTGCGGGTACCGGCTCCCGAACTCGTCCGACTTCCCCTCGGCGGGATCGGAGAGCCACGCGAGGTCGGCGAGGTCGGCGAAGTTGCGAGCGAGGTTCTTCCCCCATTCGCCGAGGCCGGCCTGACCGACCCTGACGGTCACAGCTTCCAGACCTTGTCCGAGCGCCTTCCGGTCGCACCCGTCGCGTTGCGGAGGTCGACGACGAGGACGGCCTCGTCGATCAGCCGCTCGTAGTCGATCTCGCCGTGGTTCGTGACCACGACGACGCAGTCGTACGCCGCTGGCTCGAGCGGGGACGAGCTCCTGGAAATCCCGTTCTCCGAGAACGAGGGCACGTGCGGATCGTGGTAGGCGACGTCGGCACCTGCGATCTCGAGCAGCCCGATGAGCTTGATGGCGGGCGACTCCCGCGTGTCGGAGATCCCGGGCTTGTACGCGACGCCGATGACGAGGATCTTCGAACCGGAGAGCGACCGCTGGCGCGCGTGGTTCAGCGCCTGGGAGACGATGGACCGACAGAAGTACGGCATCGACTCGTTGACCTTTCCGGCGAGCTCGATGAACTCCGTCGAGAACCCGAACTCGCGTGCCTTCCACGTGAGGTAGAAGGGGTCGATCGGGATGCAATGGCCTCCGAGGCCGGGGCCGGGCTGGAAGGACATGAAGCCGAACGGCTTCGTCGCTGCCGCCTCGACGACCTCCCATACGTCGATTCCCATCCGGTCGCACAACTGCGCCAGCTCGTTGACGAGCGCGATGTTGACCGAGCGGAAGATGTTCTCGAGGAGCTTCGTGAGCTCGGCGGCCTCGGGCGAGGAGACCGTGTGCACGGTGTCGATCGCGCCCGAATACAGCGCTGCGGCGGCGGTGGTCGACGCGTCGTCGATGCCCCCGACGACCTTCGGGACGGTTTTCGTCGTCCAGTCCTCGCGTCCGGGGTCGACGCGCTCGGGCGAGAACGCGAGGTGGAAGTCCTTGCCGGCCGTGAGGCCGCTTCCGCGCTCGAGGAGCGGCTGCACCTGCTCGCGTGTCGTGCCGGGGTATGTCGTCGACTCGAGCACGACGAGCTGCCCGGCGCGCAAGCGAGTTGCGATCTGCTCCGCGGCCGAGGTGAGGATCCGCAGGTCGGGCTCGCGTTGTCGCGAGAGCGGCGTCGGAAGGGCGATGACGATGGCGTCGACGTCCGTCAGCTCGTCGTAGTCCGTCGTCGCGGCGACGAGGCCCGCCTCGACGAGCGGCAACAGGATGTCGGTCGGGACGTCCTCGATGTAACTCTCGCCACGGTTGAGCTGTGCGACGCGGGCGGGATCGACGTCCACGAGGAGGACGCTCTTGCCGGCGTCGGCGAAGGTCTTCGCGAGCGGGAGGCCGACGTAGCCGGCTCCGACGATGGCGACCTCGCGCTTCATCGGGTCGGGATCGTAGCGACGAGCACCTGCGCGATCCGTTCGGAGGCGTGCCCGTCGCCGTAGAGCACGGGGCGGTTCACGGGCATCGCCGCCGACGCGACCGCGTCTGCGAGTGCCTCGGGGTCGTCGTCGACGAGCACGTTCGCGCCCTCTGCGACGGTGTCCACCCACTCCGTCGACGGACGGACGGTGACGCACGGAACTCCGTACCAGTACGCCTCCTTCTGGAGGCCGCCGGAGTCCGTGACGATCACGCGGGCCTGTGAGGCGAGCGAGGCCAGCTCGAGGTAGCTCAACGGCTCGATCAGGCGGATGTGGTCGCCGGTTGCGAGCTTCAGCTCCTGGATCCGTGAGCGCGTGCGCGGGTGGACCGGGAAGACGACCATCTCGTCGATCCGATTGAGGCCGTCGACGATTCGCCCCAGGCGCGGCTGCTCGACGTTCGCCTGGCGATGGATCGTCGCCACGACGTAGGTGCCGGGATCGTGCGGTATCGGGAATGCCGACCGGGCGATCGGAGCGAAGAGACGCGTCGCGTCGGCCATCACGTCGCCGACGACGTAGATCCGGCCCAGCACGCTTTCTCGCTCCAGGGTGCGCTTCGAGCGGTCGTCGGGGCAGAAGAGGAGCCAGGCGAGGCGGTCGGTCTCGATCCGGGTGTGCTCCTCGGGCATCGACAGGTCTCCGCTGCGGAGCCCCGCCTCGACGTGCGCGAGCGGGATCGACGCGTCGGCGGCGGCGCGTGCCCCGGCGAGCGTCGAGTTCGTGTCGCCGTAGACGAGGACGAGGTCGGGTGCCTCGGCAGCGATGCGCTCGGCGATCGCCGGCTGCATGGCGGCGATGTCCGGGGTCCGCAGATCGAGGCGGTACCGCGGCTCGGCGAGACCGAGCTGGTCGAAGAAGACTTGCGACATGACGTGGAACCAGTGCTGGCCCGTGTGGAGGACGATCTCGTCCACGCCCGCGTCGCGCAGTGCTGCCGAGAGCGGCGCGGCCTTGATGAACTGAGGGCGGTTTCCGACGACGGTGAAGACCTTCACGGGGCGGCAACACTACTGGCCCGCCCGCTCCGCATTGCCGACGTGGATGCGGCGTCTACCATCGTCGCGGACGTCGGATAACGGACACAGGAGGAGTGCATGGCAGGCAAGGCGGACTTCACCGACGAGGAGTGGAAAGAGCTCCAGCAGGGCGTCACCGGCGCCGGTCTTCTCGTCTCCACGGCCCACCGCGACTTCACGGACAGCTTCGGCGAGGCGAAGGCCGTCGCCGCGGAGCTCGCCGCGCATCGCGACAGCGCCAGTGAGCTCGTCCGGGACCTCTCCGGGACGCACGGCACGGGCTTCGGCCTCGTGGCCTCTCCGAAGGAGGTCGTGGAGGGCACGATGAGCTCCCTCGGCGCGTCGGTCGCCTTGCTCGGCGAGAAGGCGCCCGATGAGCTCGAGGCCTACCGCGCTCTCGTGCTCGACGTCGCAACGCGCGTCGCCGAGGCGAAGGGCGGCGTCAAAGACGAAGAGAGTGCCGCGATCGAGAGGATCAGGGCCGGACTCGAGCGGAGCGGGGCGAACTAGCTTCAGGCGTTCTCGACCGTCGTGCGAGGGCCCTGCGGTGCGGCGCCCTCGGCATCAGTGCTGTGTCGTGGCCTACGGAAGCGTCGAACCGAATCTCGGCTCAGCCCGTCCACTTCGAGAAGTGGGCCGGCAGAGGAGCGATCCTGAGATGGTGCCGCCACGTCGAGCCGCTCCTCTGCCGGGGTTCATCCCCCTACTCGACAAGACGCTCGAGCGGGTCGGATCTTGCGCGGCCATGGACATCTCCCCCGAAATGAGTAGGTTCAGGATCGAGGGGGCGCGGCACGGTCGTTCACGCCAGGCGGGATCCCCGGCGTTCGAACTTCCTCCCTTCCGCGCCCCGTTCTCTCTCTCGCGAGTGAGATCGGAAGACGCGTTTTTCGTTTGCAGCGGAGGGAACGATTGGAGTGAAGGGAGGGCCCGACGCACTCCCTCGCGGACGGTCCGCGCCCTCGGTCCCCCTCTCGTTCACCAGCGTCGCACGGCGACCGAACGAGCAAAGGACGTAGGCTCTCGTCATGAGTAGCGAGGCAATGGACGTCGTCAACCGCTGGCGAGCGTCCAATTTCGACCGCCCTGTTGTTGACGACGTCCTCGCAGAGAACGTGGAATGGGTTGTCCCGGAGCGTGGCGGACAAGCGACCCTTCGCGGAATCGACGCAGTTCTCGAGTGGTACGCCGGTGGCGGCGCCGCCGACCAAGGGGCGCCCGACGATCTCGGAGACCCCGAGAGTTACGACGTGGCGGAAGAGCGAGGCGAGCTCGAGGATTTCGGGGAGGGCCGAGTCGGCTCGCTCAATCGGTTGGTCTACACGTCGAGGGAGTCCGGCGAAGTCGCGCACGCGAGAACCGCGCGGCTCGTCTACACCGTGCGCGGCGGGAAGATCGTCCGCTACGAACTCGAGAGCCTCGACGAGTCCTAGGGTCACGCGCGCCTTCCACTGACGAGGTCTAGTAGCGGCTGACGGGCTGCCGCTGAGGGGGCTTGCCGGGATCGCTCAGGCGAGGGTCTCGTGGTGCCGAAAACGAACCAATGCGACGCTGGCTGCCCGACGCGACGACGTCGACGGCACTCGTCGGCCTCGTGGCCCTCGCAGGACGTGTATTCACTGCTCGCGTTGTTGAAGCCGCCGGCTCAGGCCGAGAGCTGAAGGCGCCATGATGTTCCTGGCCCCCTGGCTCGTCTGCGCGCTGTTCGCGTGGTTCATGTGGTGGTACTGGCAGCGACAGAAGCGGAAGTGACCCTTGCGGGCCGCTAGCTCAGACCCGCTGCCTCGAGTTCCCGCTACGTCGATCCCCGATGACGATCTCATCCCCGGGATCGTCCGATCAGGGGAGGTTCGGTAGTGCTCGCGTGCTTCAGCGTGCGGGACGCTGATGTCCACAAGCGCGAGGAAGGGGTGAGGGGATGGGTAAGAGGCTGTTTGCGATCGCGTTTTGCGCTACCGCTCTCGTTGGTGTTTCAGCTACCGGGGCGCTCGCGGGCGAGGTCCAAGGGCCTCCGGGCACTCCAAACGAGGCGGGCTCCGGTTCGGGGAACCGCACGGGGGCACCGGCACACTCCCAATCGATCTGCTCCTACAACGGGCTGAACGACATGAACCCCGACCAAGGTCCGATCGACAAGACCACCCAGACGCCCCACAACCAGGGAACTCCTGGCGAGGCGGGCGCTGGACCGAACGGCTCTGGGACGCCGGGCTCCCCAACGTGCGGGCGCGGATCAAACCCAGAGAATTAGGAAGACGCTGGTCAGGCAGTCTCGGCGGGCCGGCCCGTCGACGAGGAACGGTCTTCAGAAGTGCCCGTCAGGGTGCAACCAGCCGTGCACTGCGGCAATAACAAGGGGAAGGGGGAATCATGCTCCGGCGCGTCACCGTGATCGGGCTTTTCGCGATCGTCCTTGGCGTCTTCGCGCAGACGGCGTCAGCAGACCCAGTGAACGCGAAGAACGCGGGATTCTTTACCGCGGCCTGCGGTTCGACTCAGCTCCAAGTCGTGGTCAACGGGAACGGCGTGTTCACTCCCGCCCACGTGATCGGAAGCACGTCCGTCTTCGTACCGACGGCCTTCGATCTGACCTTCACGTTCATCCCCTCGGGCGGAGGAGCAGCCGAGGTTGACACCGAGACCTCGGCGAGGCACGCCAGCCTGCAAACGGCGTCACGTGTCAGCTCCCTGGTGCGCTCAACACAGTCACCTTCCCGGACGGCACCTTCACGCTCGACGGAACGGTGACTGGGTTCTTCACACCGAACAACTAGTCGAGTTCAAGCCGAAGTGCGGAGGGGTCGCCTTCGGGCGGCCCTCCCTGTCGCCCGTGCTCGCGTCGGCGACCGGTGCATTCTGTCAACTTCTGGGGGTGTGGGTGTCTCAGCACCCCGCAACCTGGGCAGCGCTCGTCCTCGTGGAGCTCCCGGCTGAAGCGCGGTTGCCTGCTGTTAGTGCAAGATCGGATCCTCGATGTCCGAGCACACGTCGAGCGCCGGAACGCCATCCGAGGTGGCGCGGGCGTGTCTCGCGGCTCATCGTGCCCAGGACTGGGAGAAGCTCCGAAGCCTCTTTCACCCGTCCGCCCGCATCGGCACATTCGCGGGCGGTGGTCGTCCCGAGGAGCCCGAGCAGGCGCTCGCTCGCCTGCAGGAGGCGCACAAGGATCACATCTACGAGGCGAAGGTTGAAGCAATGATCGAGCTCGACGCTCAAGCGGTTCTTCTCGACGGCGGTGTCCGCTTCAGAGAGACGGACGGGTGGGCTCAGAGCGAGCGTTCTTGGCTGTACGTGGTTCGCGAAGGACTGCTCTACAGAAGCGCCATGTACAGGTCGAGTGACGAAGCTCGAAACGAGTATGAGGCGCTTGGCCCAAGTCTCGGCATCCCGACCGACAAATAGGGGAAGCGAGCGGACGACCCCCGACCCGCGCATCGAGCGGCGCGAGCACCGCGCTTGCAACCGCGCCGCCGCGAACGAGCTGAAGACCTCGAGGGAGTGGTCAAGGACTCGAGGGCGGTCTCACGACCGGCTTTGGTGCGTCGAGTGACGGGGCGTTGACCCCCGCGAGAACGGGACTCATACTCGCGTCGCATGCGTGTGGCGATAGTGACCGCGAGCTTAGGTGCCGTTGTTCTATTGGGTGCGTGGGTCTTGTCGGGTGCGTGGGCTGCGGAGGCTGCCGCTCTGATACCGCCGAAGTGTTCAGCGTTGAATACGCAGCGTCATGCAACCCTCCGCACGGGAGGGTACGAGAGGTATTGCGGGCCTGGCCGTGCCGTGGTGCGCGTCGGGAGTAGGTCGTTCACCATCGAAAGCGGCAACTGCTCGGGGAACCTGAACAGGAGGTCGTTCGGCCTGGTCGGGGCGTACGGCGGAGCTGGGAAAGGCTTCTGGTTCCGCCTCGAGCCAGTGAAGGCCGCTACGGGGCGTACACGGTGGTTCGTGCGGCCAGGACGCGTGAACATCATGGATGGAGACGTGGACCTGCCAGGATTCGACTCCCTGCCCTACCCAGCCACTGCCATCATCTCGAAGGACGTGAAGAGCGCGACCTTCTCGCTCGGGTCGCCACCCAGGATCACGGGGAGCTGGAGATGTCGCTAGCTGGCCTATCGGCGCAATTTCGGTCGCGTCCGTAAGACAGAACCGGACGGGCAACACTCCGGCTATCACCGGGTATGCACCGGACCAGTGGCGACTTAATGTCGTCCACAGTCCGGCAGGAGTAGGGTGGAGGGGCGTCCGGCTCATCCCCCAGGCGGACGATCTCCTCCGGCTCCAAGAACTGGCCGGCGTAGCGCGTGACGAGGCTGGTCACGCGGAAAACGCGAGCCCAAGGAGCCGCCTATGTCCCTCTCATCGCTTTAACCCCTTGATTCGGCTTGTACCCCTGCACGGCTGAGAGGAGCACTGATTCAGATGGCAGTGATTGAGACGACAACGTCCAGTCCGCCTACCACAGATCCAGGCACCGACGGCGCGATCAGGCCGTTCACATACAAGGCAACCGATGCGGAGCTTGATGATCTTCGTGCGCGCATCGCCGCCACGCGCTGGCCCGAGAAAGAGACCGTCGACGATGATTCGCAGGGCGCGCCGCTGTCGATGATGCAGGACCTCGCGCGCTACTGGGCGACCGAGTACGACTGGCGCAAGTGCGAGGCGCGGCTCAACGCTCTTCCGAACTTCGTCACCGAGATCGATGGGCTGGACATCCACTTCGTCCACGTCCGCTCGAAGCACGAGGACGCGCTGCCGATCGTCGTCTGCCACGGCTGGCCGGGATCGGTCGTCGAGCAGTTGAAGCTCATCGGGCGGCTCACCGATCCGACAGCGCATGACGCGAGCGCGTCCGATGCGTTCCACGTGGTGATTCCCTCGATGCCCGGGTACGGGTTCTCGGGCAAGCCGACCGGAACCGGCTGGGATCCCGTGCACGTCGGCAAGGCCTACGTCGAGCTCATGAGGCGCCTCGGCTACGACCGCTTCGTCGCACAGGGCGGCGACTGGGGCGCGATCGTCGTCGACCTGATGGCAGGCGGCCGCTCCCCAGGGCCGGCTGAGTCGGCGCCGCCGGAGCTGATCGGCATCCACACCAACATGGCCGGCGCGATTCCCCCTGACCTCTTCCTCGCGTCCTTCGCCGGCAGCCCACCACCGCCGGAGCTCTCGGACGAGGAGCGGAGCACGTATGAGCAGCTGCGCGCCTTCTTTGCGACGCACGTGGCGTACGGGCTCTACGCGGGCACGCGTCCGCAAACTCTGTATGGCCTTGCGGACTCACCGGTCCAGCTGGCGGCATTCATGCTCGACCACGGCGATGGGGCCGGTCAGCCGGGCATCGTCCAACAAGTCCTGGAGAACCGCCTGGAGAGACCGAGCGACCTCACGCGAGACGACATCCTCGACAACATCACGTTGTTCTGGCTGACCAACGCCGGGGTTTCCTCGCTTCGCCTGTATTGGGAGTTCAAGGGCGCCTTCTTCGCCGTCAAGGGCGTCACGATCCCGGTCGGAGTCAGCACCTTCGCCGACGAGCTCTACCGGGTTCCGCGGAGCTGGGCCGAGCAGGCCTACCCCAACCTCGTCTACTACAACCAGCACGACAGGGGCGGGCACTTCGCAGCCTGGGAGCAGCCGCAGCTGCTTTCGGAAGACGTGCGCGCGACGTTCCGGTCGCTGCGTTAGAAGAGCAGTGTTCGGCATGCACTCTCCGGACGGGGGCCGCGTGGCTCAACTCTGCGCCACGCGGCCCCTACGGGGTGTGTGCGCGTGCGCGCGCGTGGGACTAAACGCTTTGCGGAGCACATGTCTAGTGCGCTTGCCAGAGATTCTGGCCGATCGTGCCGCGTATTGAGGGAGGGCTTGGCGCTTTTGCG
>DASTWH010000405.1:0-2382 GCA_035758735.1 Gaiellaceae bacterium | reverse complement strand
GGAAGCCGAGCGTGCTCTCGAGCCAGGGCTCGAGGTGCTGGGCGACCCACGGGCCGAAGACGAGGATGCCCCAGAGGCCGAGGACGACGCTCGGGATCGCGGCGAGGAGCTCGATCATCGTCGCGATCGGCGCCGCGACCCGACGCGGCGCGATCTCGGTCAGGAAGAGCGCGATCGCGATCGAGAGCGGCGTCGCCAGGAGGAGCGCGATCACGGAGGTGACCACGGTCCCGTAGATGAACGTCAACGCGCCGTAGGCGTCCGTGACCGGGTTCCAGGCCTCGGTCCAGATGAACTCGAGCCCGAACTCCTGGATCGCGGGCCACGCGAGGTCGAGGATCTTCCACGTGATCAGGCCGAGCAGGACGACCACGCCGTAGGCGGCAGCGCCGGCGACCCCGCGGAAGAGGAGGTCGCCGAGCGGGATCCCGCGGCGCTCCAGCGTGGTGCCGGAGGCCGCGGGATCCGTGGCGGTCGTGCTCACGACGTGCTCGACTCCCGACGACGCCTACGTCGCCTGGATCTTCTTGATCTCCCGGAAGGCGAACGCCTGCACGGGCACCGGGAGCTTCGCGAAGAGGAGCGGCGGCCCGAACTGCTGGCCCCGCGTGACGGCCCAGTAGACCAGCTTGCGGAGGTCGGCGGCCTTCGACGAGTTCGTCGGCACGATCACGTAGGTGAAGGTGACGATCGGGTAGGCGAGTGGGCCGGCCGACGCGGGCGGGTCGACGATCTTCAGCTGGCCGAGGCTCGTGACCTTCTTCGGCAGCTTCGAGACGGCCGCGTTGATGCCGCGGAGCCCCGGGGTCGCGAACTTGCCGGCGCGGTTCCTGATCGTCGCGAACTGGAACTTGTTCGCGATCGAGTAGGCGACGTCGACGTAGGTCAGCGCGCCCGCCGTCGACTTGACGACGCCCGCGACGCCCGAGGAGCCGCGCGCCCCGACGCCCGTCTTCCAGCTGACGCTCGTGTTGAAGCCGACCTCGCTCTTGAAGGCCGGGCTCACCGACGAGAGGTACTCGGTGAAGTTGTAGGTCGTCCCGGAGCCGTCCGAGCGGTAGACCGGCGTGATCTTGAGATCGGGGAGGTTCAGGTTCCCGTTGAGGCGCTTGATCGCCGGGTCGTTCCAGTTCGAGATCCGCCCGAGGTAGATCGATGCGAGCGTCGGCCCGTCGAGCTTCAGCCGGGCGTTGAGGCCCGGGATGTTGTACGGGATCGACGTCGCCGAGAGGGCCCAGGGGACGACGACGCAGCTCTTGCAGTCGGCGAGCTGGGACGACGAGAGCGGCGCGTCCGAGGCGCCGAAGTCGACCGTCCGCGCCGTGATCGAGGCGATCCCCGCCCCCGAGCCGGTCGGCGAGTAGTTGACGTTGATCCCGTAGGCCTTGGCGAGCTCCGGGATCCACTTCGAGATGAGCGGGTACGGGAACGTCGCCCCGGCCCCGGTGAGGTTCGTGTCCTGGCCGGCGGTGGATGCCGCCTGGGCGCGACCCGCGACCAGTGCCACCGCCGAGATCGCCGCAAGGGCGAAGACGAGCGTGAGTGCTCTCTTCATGTCGTACCTACCTTCCCGATATCGATCGACTGGTCTGGCGGGCTCGCCTCCGAGTCGATCCGCCGCCCGCAAGGGTGGCGGCGACCGGAGACCGCGTGGGCTGCCCGCTGGTGAAGTTCGTGTGAGGCATGGGTGAACGCCCTCAGTGGGACGCGTCGGTGAACTCGTGGAACTCGCCGGTGACGAGGAACTCGACCTGCTCCCCGATGTCGACGGCGTTGTCGCCGACGCGCTCGAGGCAGCGGGAGACGACGATCATCCGCATCCCCCACTCCTGCTGGCCCGGGCTCTGCGCGAGCTCGAGCACGTGGTCGGTGACCCGCCGGTTCGTGCGGTCGATCAGCTCGTCGAGGTCGACGAGCCCGCGCGCCTTCTCGACGTCGCGGTCGGTGAACGCCTGGAGCGAGGCCCGGACCATCTCCTCGGCCCGGTCGCCCATGTCGCGGAGGCCCTCGACGAGGTCGTGGCGCGTCTCGAGCCCCGCGGTCAGCTTCGTCAGCTTCGCGACGGTGACGCTCTGGTCGCCGATCCGCTCGAGGTGGATCGACGAGTGGAGCACCGCGAGCACGAGCCGGAGGTCGGTCGCGACCGGGGCCTGCTGCGCCAGGATCTCCTCGATCGTCTTCTCGATCCGGTGGTAGCGCGTGTCGATCTCGTCGTCGAACGCGACGACCTCGTCGCACAGCTCGACGTCCTGCGTCTGCATCGCGTCGATCGCGCCCCGCAGCGCGCTGAGGACGACGGCTCCCTGCTCCTGGAGGCTCGCCTCGAGCGCATGGAGGCTCTGCTGGTACTCGATCCGGGCCATGCTCACCCGAACCGCCCCG
>DASTWH010000397.1:0-4441 GCA_035758735.1 Gaiellaceae bacterium | reverse complement strand
TTGCCGGAGAACGCGCCGCCGCCGTGCGGCGCAGCGCCGCCGTACGTGTCGACGACGATCTTGCGCCCAGTCAGGCCGGTGTCGCCCATCGGCCCGCCGATGACGAACTTGCCGGTCGGGTTCACGTACAGGAAGTCCCGCGCGTTCAGGCGCGCCGGATCGTAGAGGCCTCGCGCGTCGGCGTTGAGGATCGGCTCGACGACGTGCTCGAGCAGGTCGGGCTTGAGCAGCGTCTCGACGTCGAGCCCGTCACGGTGCTGCGTCGAGATCAGCACGCGCTCGACCTCGACCGGCCGCTGGATGCCGCGCTCGTCGACCTCGTAGCGGATCGTGACCTGCGTCTTGCCGTCCGGGCGCAGGTACGGCAGGACGTTCGCCTTGCGAACCTCGGCGAGCCTCTTCGCGAGCTTGTGCGCGAGCATGATCGGCATCGGCATCAGCTCAGCGGTCTCGTTCGTCGCGTACCCGAACATCATCCCCTGGTCGCCGGCGCCGACGAGATCGAGCGGGTCGGTGTCGCCGTGCTGAGCCTCGTACGAGGCGTCGACGCCCTGTGCGATGTCCGGCGACTGGCCGTCGATGGCGACCACGACGCCACACGTCTCGAAGTCGAAGCCGTACTTCGCACGCGTGTAGCCGATCTCGGCGATCCGGTCGCGCACGACGGAGCGGATATCGACGTACGTGTCGGTCGTGATCTCGCCGGCGACGACTACGAGGCCGGTCGTGATCAGCGTCTCGCACGCGACCCGACCGTTCGGGTCGTCGGCGAGGATCGCGTCGAGGACCGAATCCGAGATCTGGTCGGCGATCTTGTCGGGATGGCCCTCGGTGACCGACTCCGACGTGAACGAGAAGGCGCGTGCTGGCATGCACCGAAGCCTAGCGACGTCTGCCGCGGCGTCTACTCCGTGGTGGGCGCGCGGGACATGAGCTGCCCGACGAGGTCCGTCAGCGAGGTCCCTTCGAGCACCGCACACACGCCCTCCGTGATCGGCAGCTCGATCTCGAGACGCCGCGAGAGATCGCGGAGCACCGGCGCGGTCGTCAGCCCCTCCACGACCATGCCGATCTCGGCGGCCGCCTCGACCGGGCTCGCACCGCGCGCGATCAGCTCGCCCGCCCGTCGGTTTCTCCCCGACCGCGACCAGCACGTGACGATGAGGTCGCCCATGCCCGCGAGTCCTGCGAAGGTGTCGGGACGAGCGCCGGCCGACTCTGCCAGGCGGCGCATCTCGGCCAGGCCGCGCGCGACGAGAGCTGCCTTCGAGTTGTCGCCGAGCGAGAGCCCGTCGGCCCCGCCGGCCGCGAGGGCGATGACGTTCTTGGCCGCGGCGCACAGCTCGACGCCCGCGACGTCGTCGCTCACGTAGACGCGAAACAGGATCGAGTGAACGGCGACCTGCACTCGGACGGCGAGCTCGAGATCGTCACTCGCGACCACTGCCGCTGCGGGGAGACCGCGAACGATCTCGTCCGCGATGTTCGGCCCAGAGAGGACCGCCACCGGCCGGCCGGCCACGAGCGTCGAGAGGCGTGCCCCCGTCGCGGGGTCGAGACCCTTCGTGAGGCTCAGCACGGGGGCGTCGCCCGGAAGGGCGGCGACGACCTCGCCGAAGACCCGGCTCGGGACGGCGACGACGACGAGCTCCGCGTCGGCGATCGGCGCCCCCGCGACCGTCGCCGCCTCGATGCCCCAAAGGTCCGCCTCGTGTGCGTACCGAGGGTTGCGCCCCGTCTGGGCGATCGCGTCGACCTGCGCCCGGTCGCGCGCGGCGAGCGTCACGTGGTGGCCGTTGTCGCGGAGAACACATGCGAAGGCCGTCCCCCACGACCCGGCGCCGACGACCACGGCCCTCATTCGGAGGTCACGAAGTCGATGGAGACGGGGACACCCTCGAGGCCGAAGCGCGCGCGCAGCTCGTTCTCGACCCAGTAGCCGTAGTCGCGCGTGACGAGGCCGCGATCGTTCACGAAGAAGCGGAATCGCGGCGGCCGCGAGCTCACCTGGGTGCCGTACAGCAGGTTCAGCCGCCGGCCCCGGCGGCCCGGAGGCTGGCGCGCTTCGCGGAGCTCCTGCAGCACCTTGTTCAGCTGTGCGGTCGGGATGCGCCCGGCGTACGTCTGGAACACGGTCTCGACGAGCCCGAGCAGCCGCTCGAGCCCCCGCCCCGTGTGGGCGGAGACGGCGATGAGCGGCGGCCGCTGGCGGAGCCGGGGAAGGATCTGGGGCCGCACTTCCTCGAGGCGGACCTCCGTCACATCCCACTTGGAGAGCACCACGATCGTCGCGCACTGCGCCTTCCGCGCCACGTCCGCCACGGAGAGATCCTGCTCGACGACCCCCTGGCTCGCGTCGATCAGGACGAGCGCGACGTCCGCCCGCTCGGCGGCCTCGAGCGCACGGAGCTCCGAGTAGTACTCGATGCCCTGGCGTTGCTTCCGCTTGCGCCGCAGGCCCGCGGTGTCGACGAGGACGAACGTGCGGTCGTCGCGCTGCAGCACGGTGTCGATCGCGTCGCGCGTGGTGCCCGGCACCTCGGAGACGATCACCCGCTCGCGCCCGAGGAGCGCATTCAGGAGCGACGACTTGCCGACGTTCGGGCGCCCGAGGATCGCGACCTTGATCGCCTCCTCGCCGACGGGACGCTCGCCCCGGCCAGGGAGGCGGCCGACGATCTCGTCGAGGAGGTCGCCCGAGCCGTGGCCGTGGAGCGCGGAGATCGGGATCGGGTCGCCGAGGCCCAAGCGATGGAACTCGAGCGCCTCGAGGTCACGGCGCGGATCGTCGAGCTTGTTCGCGAGAACGAGCACCGGTCGGCGCGACGTGCGGAGGATCTCGGCGAGCTCCTCGTCGCCCGGCGTGATCCCCGCTCTCGCATCGACCACGAAGAGGACGAGGTCGGCCTCCTCGACGGCCGCGCGCGCCTGCGCCGCGATCTGCTTTCCGAACGGGCCCCTGTCCTCACGGTCGACACCGCCGGTGTCGATGAGCCGGAACGTCGTTCCCGACCACTCGCAGAGCAGCTCCTTGCGATCCCGCGTGACGCCGGGTGTCTCGTGGACGACGGCGGTGCGGGTCGCCGTGAGGCGGTTGATCAGCGTCGACTTGCCGACGTTCGGGAAGCCGACGATCGCGACCGTGCCCGCGATCTCGACATCCGTCTCGACGTCCGTCATGACGGCGGTGTCGCGTCGCGTGGCCGGCCGAGCTCGTGCACCTGGGCGAGCCACTCCCAGAGCCGGCGGATCTCGCGCTCGATCTCGACGGACGCCTCCTTGTAGCCCTTGCCGCCCCGCGGCAGCCCGTCGAACGTCAGCGGATTCCCCCACGCGAGCGAGACGGGCCCGAAGTTCCCGAGTCGCCACTCGAACGAGCCGTAGATCGCGGCGCAGCTCACCGGTGCGTTCTCGTTGATCGCGACCATCGCCGCGCCGGGCTGCACCGGACCGGGGACCCCGGAACGCTGCCGCGTTCCCTCGACGAAGAGCCCGAGCGCGTGCCCTGAACGGACGATCTCGCGCATCGTGCGCACGGCGTCGCGATCCGACTCGCCGCGCCGCACCGAGAACGCGCCGAACGAGCGCATGAGCTGACCGAGGCCAGGGACGCGGTGGGCCTCGACCTTCGCCATGAAGTAGAGCGTGCGCGGGCACGCCTCTCCGAGCGCCGGCGGGTCGAGCCAGCTGAAGTGATTCGACGCGACGACGAGTCCCCCCTCGAGCGGGACGCGCTCGGCGCCGTACACGCGGAACCGGGACACGAGCTTGACCGCGTTTCCGATCGTGGGGCGACCGATCGCCCAGATCGCGTCGGTCCGATTCACCTCCTCGCCTCCACCAGCTCCTCGATCCGGTCGACGACCTCGTCGATGGTCAGTGCCGTCGTGTCGAGACGGACGGCGTCGTCCGCCGGCCGCGTGTTGACGGCGTCGCGCTCGTCGCGAGCGCGGAGGTCCGCTGCGAGCGCGTCCACGTCCACCCCAGGGCGCTCCTCGGCACGCCGCCGCGCGCGCTCGTTCGCGTCCGCCACCAGGAACACCTTGAGCTCCGCGTAAGGCGCCACGACGCTGCCGATGTCTCGGCCCTCGATGACCGAATCGCCTCCGACTGCGAGCGCGCGCTGCCGCGTGCGCATCACCTCGCGGACTTCCGGATGACGCGCCACGGTCGGGACGAGCCGGTCGATCTCGGGTTCCCGGATCGCGCCGGTGACGTCATCACCGTCGACCTGGACCCGGCCGTTCTCCCCGAACGAGACTGGATGCTCGAGCGCGAGCGCGGCGAGCACAGCGCCGTCGGACATGTCCGCGCCGTCCCGCCGGGCGACCCACGTGAGCGCGCGGTACATCGCGCCCGTGTCCAGGTAGCGGAACCCCAGCCGGCGCGCGAGGGTGGAGGCAACGGTGCTCTTCCCCGAGCCGGCCGGCCCGTCGATGGC
>DASTWH010000382.1:0-2211 GCA_035758735.1 Gaiellaceae bacterium | reverse complement strand
CGAGTCCGAAGAGCGGATCGCCGAGATCGCGTTACCATCAGTGGTGCAGGCCGGGTGATCGCGGGCCTCTCCGGAGGCTCGAGGAAAGTCCGGACACCGCAGGGCAGGACGCTCAGGAGACTGAGGCGGCGAAAGCCGACGGAAAGTGGAACAGAAAGGAGACCGCCGGTCCGGGAATCCGGGTCGGTAAGGGTGAAACGGTGGGGTAAGAGCCCACCAGCGGTCGTGGCGACACGACCGGCTAGCCAAACCCCGTCCGGTGCAAGGTGAAGCAGGCTCCGCTGACGCGGCCCGCCGAGGAGCCGGGTACACCGCCAAGAGAGATGATCGCCCTCGACAGAATCCGGCTTACAGGCCTGCTACGGAGAAGCCCCGCGAGAGCGGGGCTTCTCCATGTCGAGACGCGATCCCTATGGCGCAGTGTTCGCGTCGCCGCGTAGCAGCGCGGTCAACTGCGGTTCGCTGATCTCGCGGACGAGCGGGTCGGCGTGCCGGTGCACGAGCCGCCACTCGCCTCCGTCGCGGCGAAAGACCAGCGTCACACGGATCGACAGGTCCTGCTCAGGCACGTCTCCGATGACACCGTGCTGGCGCTCGATCGCGACGAGGACAGCCAGGTTCCCGGACGCGTACGTCCGGAACACCTCGAGCTCCGCCTCACCGCGCCGGAAGTAGCCTGCGAGGGCGTCCAAGTTCTCGTCCGAGTCGTCGAACCCACGGCGCGGCTCGCCGCCCGATGGCGCCATGAGCGTGAGTCGTCCGCGTGCCGCATGAGCGCGGCGTACGTACGGATGTCGCCTCGGATGAAGGCCGACGCGCCCTCTGCCATGAGCAGCGCGAGTTCGGCGACTTCCTCGTCGGTGACGCGTGGTTCGGTCATGCCGCCGCGGCCGACCAGGCGGCCCCGGTCGCAATCATCGACTGAGGGTAGCGGCGGGCCGCCGCAGGCCGGCGGCGGCCCGCACCACGCTCGTCAGGCAAGCGAGACGGCGACCTCCTCGAGCAGGTCCATCGCGTCCTGCATCCCGTCCTCCATGCCGGACTCGATGTGCGCGTCGCGGCCCTCCTTCGTCGGATGCTCGACGAGCACGGTCATGAGCGTGCGTCCGTCGACCTCGGTCAACGTGAGCGTGTCGACCGCTGCGTTCGCGTCCGCGTCCGGGATGCCCTCGTACGCCTCGGTGGACACGAGTCGCTCGAACGGCTCGATCTCCCGGTACTCGCCGTGGAACCCGACCTCGCCGAAGCCGTCGGCATTCATCGCATAGCGCCACTTCCCGCCGACACGTAGGTCGATCTCGCACACCGTCATCTCGCCCCGGTTCGCGTGCCACCAGCGCCGAACGAGCTCGGGCGTCGTCCACGCCTGCCACACGAGCTCCTTCGGAGCGTCGAACTCGCGCGTGATCAGGATCTGCGTGTCGCTCGGAAGCGTCACCGTCGCCTTGCGGCTACCTGTCACCGTCATCGCCTTCCTCCTTTTCCTTGAGTTCGTCCAATACGGCGTCCAATTCTGCGAAGCGCTCCGACCATGTCTCCTCGTACGCCCGTACCCAGTCGTGGATGGGCTTCAACGCCTCTCCGTTCAACCGGTAGAGCCTCCGACGACCATCGCCGCGAACAGCGACCGCGCCGACGTGCCGCAGCACGCGGAGGTGCTTGGACACCTGCGGTTGCGCGAGCCCGAGCTGCGCGACGAGAGCGTTCACGGATCGCTCGCCGCCGGCGAGGACGTCGAGGATCTGCCGCCGCCGTGGCTCTGCCACGGCATTGAACGCATCTGCGGTCGTCGCTGCTCGTGCCATGCGCGCAATATATACCCATATCGGTATATGTCAAGATGGATGCACGCCGCTGTTTTCCGCGATGAGCTGACGGGTCGAATCGAGTCGTACGAGCGAGCAACCGCAAAGGAGGGGACGATGTTCGAGAACACGAAGGCATTCAGCGGATTCGCGGTCGACGACGTGGCGAAGGCGCGCGAGTTCTACGAAGGGACGCTCGGGCTTCGGGTCAGCGACGAGCACGACATGCTCGTCCTCCACCTCGCCGGAGGCCGGGACACGCTGATCTATCCGAAGCCCGACCACACGCCCGCGACCTACACGATCCTCAACTTCCCGGTCTCCGACATCGACGAGGCCGTCGACGAGCTCACGAGTCGCGGCGTTCGCTTCGAGCGCTATGACGGGTTCGAGCAGGACGAGAAGG
>DASTWH010000318.1:0-14292 GCA_035758735.1 Gaiellaceae bacterium | reverse complement strand
GGACCGGGACCTAGGATGCGCCCCGATCGAGCGTATGGGAGGGACGATGCCGATGCCGAGCACGGAGCTGGCCGAAGAGCTGTTGCAGCTCGAAGAAGCCGACGCGTGTTTCGAGTACCTCGAGTCCACTCGCGGTCAATCGGAGACGCGCTACGCCGAGCTCGAGCCCTGGGCGTGGGCGCGCCTCTCCCAACGGCTTCGGGCCGTGCGTGCCCGCCGAGCACGGCTCCGTCCCGCGGCCGCCTGATCGGCACCCGAGAAGGGGTCGAAGGGCACGGCTGGTAGCCTGTGCTCAGGTCATGTCGACCACTGTCTTTCATCCACGCAGCGCGAGGCCGGACCGGCTGATGGCCGTCCGGAGCCCGCGCGCGACCGAACGAGGAGAACGAACCCTTGGCACTACGTTGGTTTCGCTTCAAGAAGCAGGACGAACTGGCAGCGGAGGAAGCCGCCGCCACGGAGGTAGCACCACCGCCTGAGGCTCTACTGCCAGAGCACGACGAGCCGGAGGCCGACACAGAGTCGCCGACGCCGGACTCGTCGGTAGGCCCGAAGAAGAGGCGTCGTCGCGGAAGTCGCGGAGGACGCGGGAAGAAGAAGCCGGTCGCGGCAGAGTCTGTGGCGTCCGACGGCGATGAGCCGGAAAAGCCCGACGCGGCTCCCGCTCGCAGGAAGCAACCGGCGAAGGCCGACGGGAAGCCGGCGGAACGCAGGCAATCCAGGAGCGGCGGTCGCCGGAGAACGCCGACCAAGCGCGCGCCGCTTCCGGCGGCGAAGCGCGAGCTCGTCATCTCCGTCGACGTCGGCGAGCAGCGGGTCGCGATTCTCGAGGACGACCGGGTCGCAGAGGCCTATCTCGAGCGCCCTGAGCGCCGGTCGATCGCGGGGAACATCTACCTCGGCGTCGTCGACAACGTGCTTCCTGGCATGGAGGCCGCTTTCGTCGAGATCGGGCTCGAGAAGAACGGCTTCCTGTACGTGGACGAGATCGTCGGACCGGAGCTCGAGGGCCGGAAGGGCGCACGCAAGATCCAGGATCTGATCAAGCGCGGCCAGACGATCATGGTGCAGGCCGTCAAGGACCCGATGAAGTCGAAGGGCGCGCGCCTCACGACCGAGATCTCGCTCCCGGGCCGCTTTCTCGTCTATGTCCCGAACGGAGAAGGATCGGGTGTATCGCGGCGACTCGAGGACGCCGAGCGAACGCGGCTCAAGGACATCGTCAAGAACCTCGACCCGAAGGGTGGTGGGATCATCGTCCGGACGGCCGCCGAGGGTGCGTCGGCGGAGGACATCGAGCGCGACCTCGTGTTCCTGCAGCGCCTCTGGAAGGCCATCCAGACCAAGGCCAAGTCGGCGACCGCGCCGACGCTCGTGTACGAGGAGGCGGAGCTGCCCTTGCGCATCGTGCGCGACCTCTTCGCCGGAGACTTCATCGGTGCGCGGATCGACGACGACAGGACCTATCGACGGATCGTCAGCTATCTCAAGAAGACCTCGCCGCACATGGTCGAGCGTGTCCATCGCTATCGCGACAAGGAGCCGCTCTTCGAGGCGTCCGGCGTCGAGGCCGAGATCCGCTCGACGCTCCACCGGCGCGTCGACCTACCCTCCGGCGGCTACCTCGTCTTCGACTACGCGGAGGCGTTCACCGTCATCGACGTGAACACCGGCCGGTTCGTCGGGTCACGAGGGAAGAGCGCTCAGGGCCGGCTCGAGGACACCATCGTGAAGAACAACCTCGAGGCCGTGACCGAGGTCGTCCGGCAGCTCCGGCTGCGCGACATCGGCGGGATCATCGTCATCGACTTCATCGACATGGCGAACCCCAAGAACCGCGAGACCGTCGAGGAGGCGCTGCGCTCGGAGCTCGAGCGCGACCGTACGAAGACCTACGTCGTCGAGATCTCCCCGCTCGGCCTCGTGGAGATGACGCGCCAGAACGTCACCGACGGGCCGCGCGAGATCCTCACGAACCGCTGCCCCGTCTGCTCCGGCGACGGCGTCGTCGTCTCCGACGCGACCCACGCGCTCGAGGTCGAGCGCAAGCTCCGCGCGGTCGCCAAGGGCTCGCGTGTACAGGCGTTCGAGGTCGCCGTGCACCCGCGCGTCCTCACGCTCCTCGCGGGGCCGGGAGGGACGCGGCTCGAGGAGCTGGAGTCGGCCGCTCGACGCCGGTTCTTCCTCGTGCCGGCAGCCGGCAACGGTCACTTCCATCTCGACCACTTCGAGATCGTCCGGCAGGGCAAGCTCGAGACCGTGCGGCCCTCGACGCCGGTCGCCGACGGTGACGAGGTCGAGGTGAAGCTCGTCGAGGTCGGTCTCCACGACCCGACGGCAGGCGTCGGCAAGCTCGACGGCGACTACGAGGTGGTCGTCGCCGATGCGTCGAAACTCGTGGGCAAGAAGGTGAAGGCGACGATCGGGCGTGCGCTCGCTGGGACGGCGTTCGCAACCGTCGCCGACGGACAGGCCGTCGCGGCGACGCCGATCACCTTCGAAGCCGAAGCGGAGAAGCCCATGCGGGCCTCGCGGAGCACGAAGAAGCCCGCGGAGCGGATCGACGTCCTGGAGCCGGAGGAAGTCGAGGCGGAAATCGAGGAAGGCCCTGCCGAGGACGTCGCCGAGGACGCGGCCGAGCCCACCACCGCCGAGGCGCAGACCGCCGACGGGCAGCCGAAGAAGAAGCGCACGCGGCGCGGTACGCGCGGCGGGCGTAGTCGCAAGAAGCCCGCTACCGCCGCGGCGGCGTTAGACACGGATGCGCCCGACAACGGACGCCCGGCAGGACCACGGATCCACGTCCCGCCCGCGGACCTGGAGGAGCCGGTCGAGGAGACCGCCGCGGAGCTCGACGCGACGGACGCGGCTGCCGACACGACGGACGCGGCTGCCGACACGACGTCAGGGGCTGGCGTCGATGGCGCCTCCCCCAAGAAGAAGCGCTCGCGACGCGGCTCGCGCGGTGGACGGAAACGCAAGAAGCCGGTAGCGGCGAACGGCGGCGAGGAGTCAGCGGGCTCGGGGGAACCGGCCGCCGCGGAGGCCGCTCAGGACGATGGCGTGCCCGAGTACGTTCCGATGTCGGAGTGGATCGAGGACTTCGACGCCTCGCGGCGCGCGTAGTCCGCTATCATGCCCGGGCTTTCGCGGGCCTCTCGGCCCGCGTCGACCTTCAGAGACATGACCTACGCGATCATCAAGGTTGCCGGAAAGCAGTACCGCGTCCGCGAGGGCGAGCGGCTGCTCGTCGACCGCCTGAACGAGGACGACGGCGCGACGTTCGCGCCCACCGTGCTTCTCGTCGGCGGCGACGGCGGGCCGCAGCTCGAGCCTTCGGAAGGCGTGGTCCGCGCGAAGGTCCTCGGCCCGACGAAGGGCCCGAAGATCCGGATCGGCAAGTACAAGAAGCGCACCGGGTACCGGCGGCACACGGGGTTCCGGGCGTCGCTGACGCAGATCGAGATCGAGTCGATCGGCGGAGCGAAGAGCTCACGGGCGGCCGCGAAGCCGAAGAGCGAGGCGACTCCGAAGCCGAAGACGGAGCAGGCAGCGAAGCCGGAGGCAGCGGTCCTCGAGAAGGAAGAGCACGTGAAGGGCATGCCCTCGGGATATGAGGACCTGACCGTGGCCGAGATCAAGCAGGCGTCGACCGGCTGGAATCGGCCGATGCTCGAGGCGGCCCTCGAGTACGAGCAGGCGCACGCGCAGCGCAAGGGTGCCGTCGCCGCGATCGAGTCGGCGCTCGCCGGCAAGGAGGATGACTCCTAGTGGCGCACAAGAAAGGTCTCGGCTCCTCTCGCAACGGGCGCGACTCGGAATCGAAGCGACTCGGTGTCAAGGTCTTCGCGGGCCAGCCGGTCAAGACGGGGATGATCATCGTCCGCCAGCGCGGGACGAAGTTCCGCCCCGGCCCCGGCGCCGGCCTCGGCCGCGACGACACGATCTTCGCGCTCCGGGACGGCACCGTCGAATTCCGCCGCTCCGGGGACAAGCGCTTCATCACGGTCGCCGCGGCGGAGTAACGCCGCTCGGCCCGGCCGGGTCATGTTCCACGACCGCACGCAGGTCCACGTCCAGGCGGGTCGTGGCGGCGACGGCGGGTTGAGCTTCCGCCGCGAGAAGTACGTGCCGAAGGGCGGGCCTGACGGCGGCGACGGTGGCCGCGGGGGAGACGTCGTCGTCTCCGTCGATCCGAGCCTTCGCGACCTCTCCGCGTTCAGACGCGTGCGGTGGGCGAAAGCCGAGCGCGGCGGCAACGGTCGCGGAACGAAGAAGCACGGCGCCGACGGCGACGACGCGGAGCTTCGCGTTCCGCTCGGCACCCAGGTCATCGACCCGGAGGGAAGACTCGTGGCCGACCTCACCGCCGATGGCGGGCGCGTCGTCGTCGCGCGCGGTGGCGCGGGCGGACGCGGGAACGCACGCTTCGCCACGCCGACCCGGCAGACGCCTCGCTTTGCCGAAACAGGACTTCCGGGTGAGGAGCTCGATCTCGAGCTCCGCCTCAAGCTCGTCGTCGATGCTGCCCTTGCGGGCTTCCCGAACGCAGGGAAGTCGTCGCTGCTGCGGCGTATCTCGAACGCGAAGCCGAAGGTTGCCGACTATCCGTTCACGACGCTCGAGCCCGTCCTCGGGGTTGTCGACGGGCCGGAGGAGCGACAGCTCACCGTCGCGGACGTTCCCGGGCTCATCGAGGGGGCGGCCGGGGGTGCGGGGCTCGGGCACGAGTTCCTCGCTCACCTCGAGCGAGCGCGACTCCTCGTCCACGTGCTGGACGCGTCGGAGCCGGATCTGGAGGGGAGATTCCGGGTCATCGACCACGAGCTCGCGGAGTACGGCGCCGGGCTCGACGCCAGACCGCAGCTCGTCGTGCTGAACAAGATCGATCTTCTCGAGAGCGTCCCCGCGTTCGGCGTCGCCGAGCAGCGGATAGTGCGGGTGGTCGCGACGTCCTGCGCGACGGGCGCCGGGATCGACGAGCTCAGGCTCGCACTCTTCGAGCTCTGCCCGTCCGAGCCGCCGGTGACGAGCGAGAACGACGTTCCCGACTTCCTCGACTACACGCCTCGCGCGCGGCGCGGGCCCCGCTTCCGGATCCTGCGCACCGACCGCGGCTATCGCGTCGTCGGCACCCCGCCGCCGGCCGCGGAGCTCGAGGAGGCGCTCCGCGCCCTCGGCATCAAGCGCGGGACGCAGGTCGAGGTCGGCGACGAGGAGCTCGAGTGGCAGTAGGGATTCTCGGCGGTGTCTTCGACCCACCGCACGACGGCCACGTCGCTCTCGCCCGCGCGGCGATCCGGGAGCTACCGCTCGACGAGCTGCTGGTGCTGGTCGTCGCGGATCCGGGCCACAAGCAGGCGACGACACCTGCCGACATCCGGCTCGAGCTGGCGAGGCTCGCGTTCGCGGACGTGCCCGAGGCGCACGTCGAGCTCGATGCGCATGCGCGGACCGTCGACTCGCTGGAGGAACGGCGCCTGCCGAGGGAGACGTTCTTCATCCTCGGAGCCGACGAGCTCGCCGGCTTCGAGGGGTGGAAGTCGCCGCACCGCGTCCTCGAGCTCGTCCGGCTCGCCGTCGCGATGCGCCCGGGAGTGACGCGGGACGTCGTCGAGGCCGTGCGGGCACGGCTCGACGTGCCCGAGCGCATCGTCGAGTTCCAGATGGACTCGCTGCCGATCTCCTCGTCCGAGATCCGTGCGCGCGTTCTAGACGGCCGAGCGATCGACGATCTCGTCCCCATGCGAGTCGTGGAGGCCATCGCGCGACTCGGTCTCTACGGACGGCCTGAGTAGACTGGGATGAGCCCCGACGAGGACGCGAGAGAGACCGACCTGACCCCACTCGAGCAAGCACGACGCACCGCAGCTCTCTGCCAGGAGAAGCTGGCGACGGACGTCACGATCCTCGACATGCGCGGTGTATGCGACTTCACGGACTTCTTCGTGATCGCCACGGGCCGCAATGCACGCCAGACGAAGGCGATCTACGACGAGGTCTCCGGCGTTTTGAAGCGCGAGCACGACGTGCTCCCCCGCTCGTCCGCCGGAGCGACCGAGGCGACGTGGATCGTCGCCGACTACCTCGACGTCGTCCTGCATCTCTTCACGCCCGAGACGAGGGGCTTCTACCGCCTCGAGGAGCTGTGGAGCGACGTGCCGTCCGTCGAGCTCGAGGTCGCGACCGCCTAGTCCTGGTCGGAGTCGTCGGTCGGCAGCTCGAGTGTCGCGGCACCGGAGAGGGTCGGCGCGAGTGGACGCCGCGGCTCTCGCACTCCGATGCCTCCCTCGAGATCGTCCCAGCTGCCCGTCCCTCGTCCGCCGCCGAAGAGCGCCCGGACGAACCGGGAGATCCGTCGCCGTAGCCGTCTCACGTCGCCAGGGTAGCGCCCGTCCGCCGCTAGACTGGTGGCGCTCCTGGGGCCATAGCTCAGTTGGGAGAGCGCCACGCTGGCAGCGTGGAGGTCGCCGGTTCGAGCCCGGCTGGCTCCATCACAATCGACCGGCGGTTTGCGATGAGTTGTCGATCGGCGACCCGCCCATTCGTCGAAGTGATGAGACGCGCGGAGCAAGGCTCCGTCCACACGCGAAAGGAGTGCGCATGGCAGGTCAGATGGTCCACCTCGAGATCCCGAGCGGTGACTTCGAGAAGTCGAAGGCCTTCTGGAACGGGCTCTTCGGCCGGGGGTTCCAGGAGTTTCCCGGCGCGCCGGGCGGCTACCACATGACGCAGTTCTCCGAGACGACCGGCGGTGCGCTCTACGGAGCCAATGGCGCCACGAGGGGCACGCGAACGTACTTCGACGTCGACGACATCAACGCGGGCGCCGCCCGCGTCCAGGAGCTCGGCGGCGAAGCAGGCGAGGCGACAGCCGTTCCGAGCATGGGCTGGTTCGCGGTCTGCAAGGACGTGGACGGCAACGAGTTCGGTCTCTGGCAGACCGACCCGAACGCGAGCATGTAGTCCCGGTGCGGGGGCGGCGCCGCGAGCGTCGCCCCCGAGCCTTGCGCGAGTGCGCTGCTAGAACCTGGGTGACACCGACGCGAAAGGGACGGCCATGCCCTTCTACCAGCGGCGCGGGGAGCTTCCGCGCAAGCGCCACATCGTCTTCCGCGAGAACGGGCGGCTCCTGACCGAGGAGGTCATGGGCCTCGAGGGATTCACCGGCAACGAGTCGATCCTGTACCACCTCGAGTCGCCGTGCCGCGTCAAGGAGCTCGGGACGTTCACGCCGATCGAGCGCGAGGAGTGGGTTCCGGAGACGCACGCGCATCGCCTGCAGAACACGTACGACGTCCCCCCGTCCGGCGACGAGATCTCCGGCCGCCGGACGCTCATGTGGAACGCGGATGTGGAGATCGCGTTCTGTCGTCCCGACGCGACGATGGACTACTTCTTCCGCAACGGCGAGGGCGACGAGGTCGTCTTCGTCCACGAGGGGAAGGGCACGCTCGAGACGACGTTCGGTGACGTCCCGTACAAGGACGGCGACTACATCGTGATCCCGCGCGGGACGACGTACCGCTTCATGCCGGAAGGCCCGCAGCGCTATCTCGTGTTCGAGACGCCGGGCCTCATCGAGATCCCGCGGCGCTATCGCAACCAGTACGGGCAGATCCTCGAAGGGGCGCCCTACTACCACCGGGACATCCACCCTCCGACCGAGCTGCACACGCGCCGCGAGCGCGGGGAGTACCTCGTGAAGGTCCGTGTCCGGGGCGGCTACCAGGACTACGTCCTCGACTATCACCCGTTCGACGTCGTCGGCTGGGACGGGTACGTCTACCCGTGGACGTTCTCGATCCACGACTTCGAGCCCATCACCGGCCGCATCCATCAGCCGCCGCCGTCGCACCAGACGTTCCAGGGCCAGAACTTCGTGATCTGCTCGTTCTGCCCGCGCAAGCTCGACTTCGACCCGGAGGCGGTCCCGATCCCGTACCACCACTCGAATCTCCAGTCGGAGGAGATGATCTACTACGTCTCCGGCAACTTCGGGTCGCGCAAGGGCATCTCCGTCGGCTCGATCACCCTGCACCCGTCGGGACTGCCGCACGGCCCGCAGCCCGGGCTCGCGGAGAAGGCCCTCGGCGTCACGGAGACGACCGAGCTCGCGGTCATGTGCGACACGTTCCGGCCCCTGCGGCTCACGCCGTTCGCCCGGGACCTCGACGACGGGCGCTACGCGTACTCGTGGTACGAGCCTCCCGCGGACGAGCCGAGCCTCGCCGGTGTGACGAGCCACCTGTAGATGGACTGGGAGCGTTTCCTCGAGGAGCTCCCGAAGCTCTTCGACGACTACCCCCGCTCTGAGCATCCGCGCGATCGCCGCTTCCAGTCCGTCGCCGAGGACGTGGAGAACCTCGCGTGCGAGAACAACCTCGCCCTCCTCAACCTCGCGGCGAGCTGTCTCGGCGCCGGGGAGGCGTACGTCGAGATCGGCGTCTTCCACGGTGCCAGCCTCATCGCCTCGATGCTGGGCAACGACGGGAAGCGGTTCGTCGGCGTCGACAGCTTCGGCTTTCGTGACGCGTCGCTCGAGAAGGTCGCGGCGAACCTCGCCCGCTACGGGCTCGAGGTCCCGGAGATCGTCGTTGGCGACGCCTTCGAGCTCGTGCCGGCAGGCGCGCTCGGGGACACGAGGGTCGGCGTCTGGTACTACGACGCCGCCCACTCCTTCGAGGCGCAGGTGGAGGGATTGCGAATTGCGGAACCGCTGCTCGTCCCCGGCGCGCTCGTCATCGTCGACGACACCGACTGGGACGACGTCGAGCGCGCGATGGACGCGTACCTTTCAGAGCAGCCCCGCGCGCGACGCGTCCTCGCGATCGAGGGCAACACACGAGGTGCCCCTCAGTGGTGGGAGGGGATGCAGGTCCTCGTCTGGGACGCCTAGCTAGCTAGACGCCGCGCAGCGTGATACGGCGGTTCAGCACGACGCCACTCGCGTCGTTGAGCGCGAAGGTCGCCGTATAGGTGACGCCCTTCTTGACCCCGCCCTTGACGGTGACGCGAGCTGCGAGCGTGCAGTCCGACCGCAAGGGCGCCGACTGCTGCCCCACGCTGATGAGCCTCGAGCCCTGGAAGACCCGCCACGTCATCCCGATCGGCGTGCCCGTCGTGTCCGTCGCGCAGTACCGGCGGGTGTAGACGGTGAGCAGCGGCGTGAGCGTGCCGCGAGGCAGGTTCACGAGCCCGTTGCGCGCGTCGAGCGGGCGTGCGCTCGTCGCGAAGCGGGCGGGCGACGTGCCCTTCGGCGCGCCGGTCCGCGTGTAGAGGCCCGAGTCCCACTGCTGGCCCGGGTCGTCCTGGTAGACGAACCAGATGAACATCTCGACGAACGGATACCCGGCGGCGATCGAGATCGCCTGCTGGAGGTTCCTTGCCTGCGTCGAGTACGGGATCCCGAGCTTGTCTTCCGGCCGGGTCTGGTAGCCGTACTCGGTCACCCAGATGGGGACGGATTTGCGCTTGAACCACTTCTTCAGGTTGTCGTCGAGTGTCGGAAGCGATGCGAGAGAGACGTTCGGCCACTTGACGACCTGGGAAGGTGGTGCCGTCGGCACCGTCGGGTACGGATGGTGCGACCAGGCGTCGAACTTCAGCCTCGGGTTCGCCTTCGCGACGAGCTCCGCGAACGTGCCGGGCGAGTGGATCGGCCGCACGCCGGTCGCCTTGTCGCTGCCGCGCGGCGAGGTCTCGCCGATGGCGACCTTCGCCTGCGGGCTCCCCGCCTTGATCCCCGCGTACCCAGCTGCGGCGAGTTTCGCGTAGTTGGCCGGGGCGACGGAGCGACCTCGCGAGTTGAACTGTGGGCTCAGGAACTGCTGCAGGTTCGGCTCGTTCCAGATCGAGAAGAACCGGACGAACGGGTACCCGTCGTAGCGTCCCGAGTAGCGCGATGCGATCGCGCGCGCGAACGCAGTGAAGTCGGAGATTCGCGTTGGCATGACGTTCTGGCTCTTGCCGCCGTTCGCCCATTTCGGCGTCCCGGTGATCGTGAGGACCACCTCCTGGTCGTTCTGCTGCGCCGTGCGCACGGCTTCGTCCACGTCGTCGAGCTCGTACGCGGGATCGAACGGGTCGGTCGCGCTCGCCGGCCGGGTCTTCGCGGTCTCGTTCCACTGGACGAGCAGCCGCATGATCGTCGCGTTGCTCTGCGCCGAGCCAGCGATGAGCGCTTGGCGCTCCGAGGTCGGGAGGAACCACCGGAAGCTCGGGTCGTCGTGAAAGCCGACCCACATGCGCTGCGCTGCGAGCGTGCTCGGAGCGGCGATGCCGGCGAGGACGAACAAGGCGATGACGAGGCGGACAGTGCGTCTCACGAAATGGTCTCCCGAGGAAGGCGGCGGACGGGAAGGGCGAAAAGCTCCGGGCACCCTAGCGGCTGCACTGTGAGGCTTGTGTTAGCAAGCCGCGCGTCGGGTGAAGGCGGCGTCGGCGGTTAGACTGACCGGGCCGTGACCGTGACCGTCTGGGAAGCGATCTTCATGCTCCTCGTCCTGAAGATCCCCGTGATCTATCTCAGCATCGTCGTGTGGTACGCCGTCCGTGCCGTGCCGGAGCCCGACCCGGCGGCCGGAGGCGACGAGGTCGGCGTGCTCGCTCCGCTGACGCCCTGCGGCTGGGACGACTGGAAGCGGCGCCGTCCGCGGCCGCACGGCCTGCGCCCGCGGCCGCACGGTCCACTGCTTCGAGCGAGGGCCCGGACCGCATGAGCGCCGAAGCTGCGCAGCACCGGGCCGATCGGGTCGCAGGCTTCCTGTGCGCGTTCTCGTTCGCGCTGTCCGGTATCGCGATCGCACGCACGCCGGGGTTGCTCGCGACCTCGGCGATCATCGTCGCGCTCGTGGCCGCGCGGATGACGGAGACGCACCGCCGGCTCGCGTCGGTCGCGGTCGGCGTCGGCGCAGCGGCGTTCGTCGTCGGCATGTCCGTGGCCGTTCTGACGGACAACGGGATCTACTGACGCCGACGAAGAGGGACGCATCGTGACCAGCCTCGAGTCCTCCGGCCTGAACGCCGGGTACGTCGGGCAGCTCCTCGAGCAGTACCTCGAGAACCCCGAGGCGGTCGACCCCGCCTGGCGAGCACTGTTCGAAGCGGGTGGCGTGGACGTGCTGTCCGCTCTGCCCGGCCTCGAGCGGCTCGTGGGAGAGCGCACCGCGCGCGCCGGCAACGGCTCGCCGGCCGCGACGGATGGCGCCGGCGCCGTGCAGGAACCGGTCGCGGCCGAATCGCCGCCCGTTGCGCCGGTGCCCGTCTCTCCGCCCCCGGCTTCCGAGGCCACAGCGGACGGTGAGCTCGTGGCTGCCGTCGCCGCCGCGATGTCGCTCGTCAAGGCATATCGCACGCACGGCCATCTGAACGCGCGGCTCGACCCTCTCGGGTCGGAGCCGATGGGGGACCCGGCGATGGACGAGACACGTCTGGAGCCGCCGCTGACGCCTGAGCTGCAGGCTCGGATTCCCGCCAAGCTGCTCCGTCTGTCCGTGCCGGGCGAGACGCTTCGCGACGCCCTCCCGCGACTGCGCGAGGTCTATTCGGGGACGATTGCGTACGAGATCGAGCACATCTCCGATCACGCCGAGCGCGTGTGGTTGCGGCAGGCGATCGAGACCGGCCGATTCCGGAAGGAGCTGCCCTCCGAGGAGCGGCGCGCGCTCCTGGCCCGGCTCGCTCAGGTGGAGGCGTTCGAGACGTACCTGCGACGCGCCTTCATCGGCCAGAAGCAGTTCTCGATCGAGGGCCTCGACGTCCTCGTGCCCATGCTCGACGAGGCGGTCGAGCTCGCCGCCGGCAGCGGAGCGCACGAGGTGCTCATCGGCATCGCGCATCGCGGGCGGCTCAACGTGCTGACGCACGTCGTGGGGCGCTCGTACACGTCGGTCCTGAGGGAGTTCGAGGGAGAGCGATCGATCGATGCTCTCATCGCCGACCCCGAGGGCGGCACCGGCGACGTCAAGTACCACCTCGCGGCCTCGGAGTCACGCGTGACCGACGCGGGCGAGATCCAGGTCACAGTGGCGTCGAATCCGAGCCACCTCGAAGCGGTCGATCCCGTCGTCGAGGGCCTCGCCCGCGCCGAGCAGACCGATCGCTCGTCCGGCGCGGGCATCCACGATCCCTCGGTCGCGCTTCCGATTCTCATCCACGGTGACGCCTCGTTCGCGGGTCAGGGGGTCGTCGCCGAAACGTTCAACCTCCACAGCCTGGACGGGTACTCGACCGGTGGGACGCTGCACCTGATCGCGAACAACCAGGTCGGCTTCACGACGGATCCGAACGAGGGCCGGTCGACGCGGTATTCGAGCGATCTCGCGAAGGGGTTCGACGTTCCGATCGTGCACGTGAACGCCGACGATCCCGAGGCTGCGCTCGCGGCGATCCGGCTCGCTCTCGCGTACCGCGAGGAGTTCGGCCACGATGTCGTCGTCGACCTCGTCGGCTACCGCCGGTTCGGCCACAACGAGCAGGACGAGGCGGCATACACGCAGCCTCTGCAGACGGAGCGGATCGAACAGCAGGCACCTGTTCGCGAGTCGTACGCATCGCGTCTCGTGGAGGAAGGCGTCATCGGCCCGGAGGACTCGGCTCGGATGTTCGAGGAGATGCTTGCGACGCTGCGCGTCGCGCACGACGAGCTCCGCACGAGCTTTGCGGCTTCGATTCCGCCGGCGGAGGCGCTGACGAAGTCGGACACCGGAGCTGCCGTCCTCACGGCGGTGCCGGCGGAACGTCTTCTCCAGCTCGGCGAGCAGCTGCTCCAGGTCCCCGAGGGATTCGAGGTGAACCCGAAGCTCGCACGGCAGCTCGAGCGCCGTCGCGAGAGCCTCCAGGAAGGCGGGATCGACTGGGGTCACGCCGAGGCGCTGGCGTTCGCGACCCTCCTCGAGGACGGGATCCCGATCCGACTGTCGGGCCAGGACACGGAACGCGGGACGTTCTCGCACCGGCAGGCCGTGCTCCACGATCCACGGACCGGGGAGACGTACACCCCGCTGCAGGGGCTTCCGACCGCGTCGGCCTCCTTCGAGATCTACAACTCACCGCTCTCCGAGTACGCAGCGCTCGCCTTCGAGCACGGCTACTCGATCGCGGCTCCCGACGCCCTCGTGCTGTGGGAGGCGCAGTTCGGCGACTTCGTCAACGGCGCGCAGATCGTGGTCGACCAATTCATCGTCTCCGGGCGGTCGAAGTGGGGGCAGACGTCACGGCTCGCGCTCCTCCTCCCGCACGGGTACGAGGGCAACGGCCCCGAGCACTCGAGCGCCCGCCTCGAGCGCTTCCTCCAGCTCGCCGCCCAGGACAACATCCGCGTAGTCAACTGCACGACCGCCGCGCAGTTCTTCCATCTGCTCCGCCGGCAGGCACTGGACGCGACGGCGCGGCCGCTCGTCGTGATGACCCCCAAGGGGCTGCTGCGCCTCCGAGAGGCGACGTCGGCACTCGACGACCTCGCGCTGGGCTCGTTCCAGCCCGTGATCGACGATCTCGCCGATCACGACCCCGTCCGGCGGCTCGTCCTCTGCAGCGGGAAGATCTACTACGACATCGTCGCCCACGAGTTGCGCGAGAGCGCGACGTCGGTGGCCGTCGCCCGCATCGAGCAGCTCTATCCGTTCCCGCTCGAGCTCACGACGGCGCTCGTGGGGTCGTATCCCGCGCTCGAGGAGATCGTGTGGGCGCAGGAGGAGCCTCAGAACATGGGGGCGTGGCGCTCGATTCGGCACCGCCTCGAGGAAGCGGCGGCGCAGGCGAGCTCGGCTGGGCGCGTGCAGTACGTCGGCCGGACCTGGCGTGCGTCGACGAGCGAGGGGTATCCCACGCTCCACCAGTACGAGCAGGACCGGATCGTCCGCCTTGCGCTCGGCGCCGACGCGGGCTGAGGCAGCCGGCTAGACGCGCGTGCGGCTACGTCGCACGAGCGACGAGGCGACCCGCGGGCCGTTACGCCGCGCGGCGAGGATGAGCTGCTGCCGCTGCTCGGGCGGAAGTCGTCGCCAGGCCTCGAACATCATGAGAGCGACCGTGGTCGGCTTGATGCGCCGCACGAGGTAAATGAGGACCGTCAGGACCGCGATCGGCATCGCCACATCCTCGCACAAGCCGAGGGCCCTGCTGTCGGACGGGAGCCGGGCGCGTGGAGGTCATCCGGTAGACTCGTCCCGCTCACAGGACGTCCACGGTGGATCAGAACGACCTCATTCCAGTCGATACCGAGTCCGGCTTCGCGCGCGCGATCCGGGAGCATCTCGCGCTCAAGAGCCGCAATGCGGAGCTCGACGG
>DASTWH010000239.1:0-7740 GCA_035758735.1 Gaiellaceae bacterium | reverse complement strand
GTTTCCCCGGGCTATCCCGGTGCCGAGGGCAGGTTATCCACGTGTTACTCACCCGTTCGCCGCTGTCCCCAGGACCGAAGTCCTGGTTCTCGCTCGACTTGCATGTGTTAAGCGCGCCGCCAGCGTTCGTCCTGAGCCAGGATCAAACTCTCCGTGAAGAGATCATTCGCCGGCACGCGATCGCGAGGTGAGCGTCCTACGGACGCCACCGAGCGACCATTAGCAGAGCCGGCAGGTCTGATCCACTCGAGCTCCTGCGCTGTGCACAAAGAGCTCGATGTCGTCTTCCAAAGGAAAAGAAGACGGGTTCATTTTCCGCTCGCGGTCCGGACTCTGACAAGCAGAGCCGCCCGAGAGCGGTCTCGACGTTTCACGCTGTTGAGTTTTCAAAGACCACGCCGGCACCAGGTTCGTCACTGGCACTGCGGCCAACAAAAAACCTCTGACTCGCACCAGAGGCCCTCGGGGACGGAACAACGAAAGTCGTATCCGCTCGCTCGAAGGCTTTCTCCTTGTCGAGTTACAGGCTTCCTGCACCCTCCTCGCGGAAGGCCTGGGGATGGTAGCACAGGAGATTCTCCTGTCAACCAAGCCGTTCTGGGGCCGTCCAGGGCTCAGCCTGTGAGGCGAGCGAAGCGCCGCTTTCCCGCTTGAACGACCGCTCCGTCGAGCTGTGACCGGGGGGCGTCCAGCTCCGAGACGACACTCCCGTCGAGCTTGACGCCGCCCTGGGCGATGAGCCTGCGCGCCTCGCTCGTCGAGAGGCCGAAGGCCGCAGCCAGGAGCGCGGGCAGATGGACCGGGTCGCCGTCCGGGAGGGGGTGCTCGGGGATGTCCTCTGGAGCACGGCCTTCGCGAACGACGCGGGTGAAATGCTCCTCCGCTTCGCGTGCGGCGTCCACGCCGTGCGAGCGAGTGACGATCCAGCGCGCCAGCGCGAGCTTGGACTCGAGTGGATCGCCCTCCGGCACGGGCGCTTCCACGACGAGGCGATACCACTCCTCGAGCAGATCGTCGGAGATCCGCATCGTTCGCCCGAACTGCTCCTCGGGCGACGCGGTCAAGGGGATGTTGTTGCCGACGGACGAGCTCATCTTCTCGCCGTCCCAGGAAAGGAGAAGGGGCGTCGTGAGGACGACCTGCGGATCGAGCCCGTATGCCTGCATGACCTCTCGCCCGGCGAGCAGGTTGTAGAGCTGGTCGGTGCCACCGAGCTCGACGTCTGCCTCGACGGCGACGGAGTCGTAGGCTTGCATCAGCGGATACAGGAGCTCCGAGACCGAGATCGGCTGCCCGGTCGAGTACCGACCCGCGAAGTCGTCGCGCTCGAGCATCTGCGCCACCGTCATCATCCGTGTGAGCTGGATGACGTCCGCGAAGCTCAGCTTCGCGAGCCACTCGCTGTTGCGCCGGACCTCCGTCTGCTCGGGGACCAGGATCTGGAGGGCCTGGTCGACGTACGTGTCGGCGTTCCGGTCGATCTCGTCCTCGGAGAGGATCGGTCGCTCCATCGAACGACCCGACGGATCGCCTATGCGGGTCGTGTAGTCGCCGACGATGAGGACTCCCACGTGGCCGTCGTCCTGGAACGCGCGCATCCGCTGCAACGGGACGCCCCGGCCGACATGAATGTCGGGTGACGTGACGTCGATCCCGAGCTTCACGCGCAGCGGCCGCCCGAGCGCGAGCTTGGCCTCGAGCGCACCGTCGGGCAGCACGTGGACGGCGTTCCGCGTGAGCTCTGCGACACCCATGGCTCAGGCGGGCTTGATGTGCGCCGACGTCACCTCGGCAGGCGAGCGACAGCCGAGCAGGGCCAGCGCGTTCTCCGTCTCCTCGCGGAGGATCTCGAGCACCTGCGCGACGCCCTCTGCACCACGCCAGGCGAGCCCGTACATCGCGGGCCGGCCGACGAGCACTGCCCGGGCGCCGAGCGCAAGCGCCATGAGCACGTCGGCTCCGCGACGCACGCCGCCGTCGAGGTACACCTCCGCACGCTCGCCGACCGCCTCGACGACCTCGGGCAGTGCCTCGAGAGACGCGATCGCGCCGTCGAGCTGGCGACCGCCGTGGTTCGAGACGACGACCCCCGACGCGCCGTGGTCGCACGCGAGGATCGCGTCCTCCGCGGTAACGAGTCCTTTCACGATCACGGGCAGCTTCCAGCGCTCGCGAAGCTCCGCCACGTAGTTCCACTCGAGACCCGACTCGAGGAGACGGAGCGCGTGGTGCTCGCGGCTGTCTCCCCCACGCTCACGCGCGGCGACGATCGCCGGCACGTCCTCGTCGGGCGACTCGAAGCCTGTCCGCGTCTCACGATGTCGGATCCCGTAGACGGGCAGATCGGCGGTGAGAACGAGCGCCGAGAACCCCTGCTCGACGGCCTGTGCGATGACGTCGTCGCTGACGGCACGGTCCTGGAAGACGTAGATCTGCAGCCAGCGCGGCGCGCCCGGAGCCGCGGCGGCAACATCGGCGGGCGTCGCGGTGGCGACGGTGGAGAGGCACATGAGCGTCCCCGCCGACGCTGCACCTCGCGCCATGGCGACTTCGCCCTCCTCGTGAGCGATCTGTTGGAACGCCATGGGTGCGACGAGCACGGGCAGCGACACCGTCGTTCCCTGCACCATCGTCTCCGTCGTGACGTTCGAGACGTCCACGAGGACGCGTGGGCGGAGCCGGAAGCGCGAGAACGCCTCGCGATTCCAGCGCAGCGTGCGCTCGTCGCCTGCTCCGCCGACGATGTAGCTCCACGCCTCCGGGCTCACGACCTGCTCGGCGAGACGCTCGGCGTCGTCGAGGGTCAGGAGCTGCTCCACGTCCACGGACGCGGAGCCTACAACCGCTTCGTCAGAACGGATACGGAGCGAGCGCCCAGGCGGCCGCGGCGTACCAGACGCCGAAGGCAAGGCTCAGCGCGCCCAGCACGGGGATGAGCGTGACGGATGCGGCCGCGACCGGCTTCCGCGAGAGCGTCAACCCGAACCCCGCCGTCACGATCGTCATCGAGACTGCCGTGCAGAGTGCGAGCAGGACGAGAGACGCCACGGCGACGGTCTCGGACGGGATGGCGGCGAGAAGGAGGACGCCCACTCCGGCGCTCCCGCCCATCCCGTGCACGAGGCCGACCCCGAGTGCACCGGCGGGGGTGCGCACTGCATGGCGGTGCTCGCGGTCGGAGTGCGGATGCGCATGCAGGTCGAAGTACCCGTGGCGCCAGCGAACGAGCAGGCGCAGCGCGAGGAAGACGATGAGAGCGGCGACCGCGGTCTCGGCGCCCTGCTGGAGGTGCTCGGGCAGGTAGCGCTCGGCGAGAAGGATCGGGAGCCCGAACACGACGAGCGTGATCCCGTGCCCGATGCCCCACCACGCTCCAAGCCGTGCGGCCGAGCGAGTCGCACGCTCGCGGCCGGACGCGACGAGCGTCGTCATGGCCGCGAGGTGGTCGGGATCGGTCGCGTGGCGGAGGCCGAGGAGCACCGCGACGAGGAGCACGATCCCGACAGAAGCGCCGTCGGACAACGAGGCTATCCAGTCGTCGAGCCCGAACATGTCCCTTGTTCGCCCGGCAGCTCGAAATGGTTCGACTACACGACGCCGGGGATGGCGCGAGCCGTGATGAGGAGGCCGACGGCGACGATCAGCCCGGCGCTGACGGCCGGGAGCGCCCGAACGAGCCGACCCTCGAGCGAGAGCCGCCCGAACGTTCGGCGTGCGAGCACGGCGACGAGACCGATCGCGGTGATCGTGGCGGCGAGCCCGAGGCTGAACGCGACGATGAGAGCCAGGCCGAGGCCGATGCGATGGAGCGCGATCGCCGAGAGGAGGACGACGAGGGCGGACGGGCACGGAAGGAGCCCCGCCGCGACTCCGACACCGAGAATCCCCTTCGATGTCAGCTCGTCGTCGTGGTGATCGTCGTGCGCGTGGGCGTGCTCGAAGTGGTCGTGGTCGTGGCCGTGATCGTGGTGATGATCATGGTGGTGAGCTCGCGATCGGAGGCGCTGCCTGAGCACCGAGGCGCCGACGACGACGACGAGCACGCCCGAGACGAGCGTGAGCCAAGGGTAGAGCTGTTCGGGGACGATGAACGCGGAGAGCCCGAGCGTGACGAAGCCGAGCGCGAACACGCCCGCCGTGTGCGTGACGGTCACCGTTCCACCGAGGAGGAACGCGTCGCGCGGACGGCCCTTCGTCCCGACGAGGTACGCGGCGACCATCGCCTTTCCGTGGCCGGGAGTGAGCGCGTGCGCCGCGCCCCAGAACGCCGCGATCGCGAGGGCGAGAAGCAGTGTGCCGATCGAGACGTCGCCGCGCTCGATGAGCGACTCGAAGCCACCGCCGACATGCGCCGGCGCTTCGGTGTCGTCGATCGTCGGCGCCGGCGCATCCGCAGATCCGAGGGCGACGGTCGCTTCCGCGGACGAGACGTCGAGCGGCGAGCTCAGGAGGTCCGACGGATATGCGCGCAGCGCGTCGCTCGCGCTCGTCGCCGGGACATCGGACCCCTCGGCCGACGCGCCGTCACGCGCAGTGAGGATCACCTCGCGCCAACCGATGCGGTCCGTGAACGACCGGTCCTCGAACGCGAGTGCCGTACCCGAGGCGACTGTCGCGCGATAGACCACGTCCAGCCGGAGCGTCTTCAGACCGCCCGCGCCCGGCCGCAGCGTGACCTTCGAGTCGACGACCTCGAGTGGAGACCGTCGTCCATCGAGCGTGAGGACGAGCTTGTCGGCGAGTCGCGCCGGATACCCGGGCCTGCGGAGCTCGCCTCCGAGCTGGTACGTCGGGATCTCGGCGACGTCCAGCGCATAGCGAACGTACAGGTCGTGTCCCGCGACGTCGATGCCGGCGTAGCGGTTGATCGTGAAGTTGCCGAGAGGGTGGGCCCCGGCCGGCGGAGACGTGACCAGCGAAGCTGCCAAGGCGCCGCACGACACGGCGAGGGTCAGTGCGATGCGGCGCCTCACGGGCATGGTTCGCTCGGGTGTTGAAAACGGTTCACGATCTGCGCTCGTACCGCGACCCAACCGCACGCGCGACCGGGGATCTGCACTCGCAGATTCCCGGTCTTGCGCACATGGGGGCCGGGCCAGAACCGGCCCCCATGATTTCGACGCCTACTTCCCCTTCGTGTTGTCGAACCCGCCCTGCGGGTCGGCGACGTAGGGGAACGAGGGCATGAGCTTCCGGTCGTCGGCGTTGACGCCGTCACCCAGGGGAAGCTTCGTCCCCTTCAGGAAGCCGCCGACCGCCTGCTCGGCGATGTCGATGACGTCGTCACCGAGTCGCCGTCCGTTGGGCCAGCCCTGGTTGTCGCCTGCGAGCACGCCAAGCCGGTTCGGGTTCTTCGTGACCGGGATGGTGAGGTTCAGACGCAGGAGCTCCGCGAGCCGGGGGCTCGTGAAGTTGAGGTTCGGAACGCCGGTCAGGAGCACGGCGACGAGGTCGTCGCGGTCCTGCTCGGGCGCGCCGAGCTTGTACAGCTTGTTGATGACTGCGGCGAGGATGGGCGAGTCGTAGTACTGCCGGAACCGCCCCTCCTTCCACGGGACGAGGCCGTTCCACTGGTCCTTGAGGCCGGTCGGGATGACGACCTCGTTCACCAGCGGATTGGCGAGTCGGTTGACCTGTATCCACGCGCCCTTGGAGCTGGCGCCTGCCGTGGTCCGGGTCGTGACCTTGCGCCGGTCGACCGACGACCAGACGCCGATGATGCCGTTCTTCGCGTTCAGGCCCGCGATCGGAACCTGCACGCCGAACGTGTGGACGCCATAGCCGGCGAAGAAGTCCTTCCCGCCGCCCATGTTGCCCGTGCCCTTGCGGATCGCGACGAGATCGAAGATCGCGCCGATGTCGCCGAAGAACGGATCGTCGCGCTGACCGGCGAACGCCTGACCCCCACCCGCGAGCGGGACGACGCCCTTCGCGGCGAGCGAGCGGTAGTTCGGGGTCGAGCGTGGGCCGATGTTGTTCGGCGGGGTGGTCCCGCGAGCGACGACCGTCGACTTCCCTCCGGCCACGCGCGTGACCGTGTACGGCTGCGCTGTGTCGCCGAGGAAGAAGGGGCCGGTCTTCGTGCGGAACTGGAACCGGTACGTGACGTTCGGGCGCGCGTCCCCGTTCGTGTCGATCGTGAGGTTGTAGCGCGCGTTGGGCGAGAACGTGTACCAGTTCGGCCCGGCCGCGGGATCTTCGCCGGGAATGACGTTGGCGAGGATCGTCACGGTGTTCGGCTTGTCCGGGCTGCGGAACGCGTACAGGTCCGTGAGGTCGGCCGACGGGTCCTCCGCGATGAGCGGTGCCTCGCGGTGCGACGACGCCATCCCGTTCCCGGGCCCGAGCGTTGTGGCGCCAACCGTGGCGGCTGCTGCGAGCAGGCCGACGATGACGAGCGCCGTTATCCCTCTGTGCATCTGCACTCCTCTCTCGAATTGCCTAGAGAACGGCCCTTGTTCGCGGCGGCGGACGACCCGGTTCGGAATGAACCGGAATGCAACCGCGGGCGAAGCAGGGCCATGGAGGCCTTCGCGTCCGCCGTGTTAGCGTTGCCCGCGTCGCAGGATCGCTTCGCCATGCGCAAGCATCACGCCCATCTCTCCGACGAGGCTCTGGTCGCGCTCGTGGCTCGCGGCGACGAGGACGCGCTCGCGGAGTTGTACGACCGCGTCGGCCGCGTCGCGTACGGGCTCGCGCTGCGCGTGCTCCGCGACGATCGCCACGCCGAGGACGCGGTGCAGGAGGCATTCCTGCAGGTCTGGCGCAGCGCGGCGACGTTCAGGGCGGAGCGCGCGAAGGCGAGCACGTGGATCCTCACGCTCGTCCACCGCCGCGCGGTCGATCTCGTTCGCCGGGAGGAGCGCAGGCAGGCGGATCCGCTCACCGACGACTCCGCGGCCGGCGTCGCTCCCGAGGAGACCGAAGAGGCGGCATGGCTCCGCTTCGAGCGCGAGCGCGTGCAGTCCGCGCTCAGGCAGCTTCCCGACGTCCAGCGGGAGGCGCTCGAGCTCGCGTACTACGGAGGGTTCTCGCAGTCCGAGCTCGCGGAGCGGCTCGGCGTGCCTCTGGGCACCATCAAGAGCAGGATGTTCGCGGGGCTCGCGCGCCTGCGCGAGCTTCTCGACGACTCGACCCAGGAAGGATCATGGAAGCCGGAATTCACGAGCTGACTCCGGGCTACGCGCTCGACGCGCTCGACGACGACGAGCGCACCGCCTACGAGGCGCACCTCGCAGGCTGCGAGCAGTGCCAGCAGGAGCTCGCGTCCTTCTGGGAAACGACGGAGGCGCTCGCGGTCGCCGCCTCCGGGCCGGCACCGGGCCCGGCCCTGCGCGACCGGATCCTCGCAGACGTGCGCGCCGAGCCTCCCCAGAACGTCGTCCGGTTCGAGCCCCGACGCCGACGCATCGTCCCGGTGCTCGGGGCGGTTGCGGCAGTTGCGGCAGTCGCTGCGCTGGCCCTCGGCATCTGGGGCTCGAGCGTCTCGAGCGACCTCGACGAGGCGCGGGCGGCGCTCGCGCGCGAGCGCGCGGGTGCGGCGCTCGTCGCCGATGAGAGCGCGCGCACCGTCGACCTCGCGTCCGGCGCCGGCCGGCTCGTCGTCGGGCAGGACGGTCAGGCGGCCCTCGTGCTCTCCGACCTCGGTGAAGCACCCGCGGGCAAGACCTACCAGGCGTGGATCATCGAGGACGACAACCCGATCTCCGCGGGCATCTTCCCCGGGCAAGAGGGGACGGA
>DASTWH010000222.1:0-5599 GCA_035758735.1 Gaiellaceae bacterium | reverse complement strand
GCAACGTGGACATGATCGTCTCCTGGCTCGCCGACCATCGAGTCTGGTGTGCCGGTCGGTTCGGAAGCTGGGGCTATCTCAACATGGATCACGCGATGCGGAGCGGAATGGCGGCAGCCGAGTCGATCCTCGCGGACGGGTGACCCGTACCGCGTTTCGCGGCTCGGAACTGCTCCGGCTGCTACCGCTCCTCGCGCTGTACCTCGCTGTTCTCGCGGCCTTCCCCGCACATGCAGACGACGAGGCGTCCTACGTCGATCTCGCACACCGCCTCACCGCCGGCACCTATGTCACCGGTGACGACGACGCACTCCTCGACGCCGATCCGACGAGCCCGGACCTCTGGTTCGGGCCCGGCCTGCCCGCCGTTCTGGCGCCGCTCGTCGCAGCCGGAGCGCCTCTGTCGGTCCTGCGCCTCGCGGGGCCGCTCTTCCTGTTCGCCGCGGTCGTTGCGTTCTACGCGCTTGCCCGCCGGCGATGGAGCAGCTCGGTGTCCCTCGCCGCGAGCTACGCGTTGGGTCTCTATCCGCCGTTCTGGCCCCTGCTGTCGAACCTTCACAGCGAGCCGCTGGCGGTGTTGTTCGTCGTTCTGGCGATGCTCGGTCTTGCTGGCGCGATCTCGCAGTCGGCCACGTGGGGGTTCGTCCTCGCGCCGCTTGCGCTCGCCGGACTTGCGCTGACGCGAGTGGCGTACGGCTGGGTATTGACTCTCGTGCTCGTGGCATCGGCGCTTGCTGCGGTCACCCGACGCCGTCCGACCGCGATCAGGCTCGCCGTCGTGGTCGGCGCAGCCCTCCTTCTCTGCACGCCGTGGCTCGCCTACACGCAAGCCAAGACCGGCCGCCCTCTCCAGTGGGGCAATTCCGGCGCACTCTCGCTCTACTGGATGGCCTCGCCGTTCCCTGGTGACTCTGGAGACTGGCGCCAAGCCGACGACGTCTTCTCCGATCCGGCGCTCGAGCGTCATCGACCGTTCTTCGCGAGCCTACGCGGATTGTCGCTCGCCCAGCAGAACGATGAAATCGAGCGTCGGGCGGTCGCAAACATCGTCGACCACCCGCTGGCGTACGCCGGCAACATCGCCGCGAATGTCTCGCGGCTCCTCGCCAACTGGCCGTACAGCGACTCCGACTGGGACCCGAACGACGTGTTCTACGCCGTGTCCAACGCGGCCGTCGTCGCAGCGATCCTCTTCTCTCTCATCACGCTGCTACCGCGTCGAGCGACGCTTCCCCCGGAGACCGGCGCCTTCGTGCTTCTCGGCGTGACCGCGCTCGTCCTCCACCTACTCGTCTCGACCTATCCACGGATGCTCGCCCCGATCATTCCTCTCGTCGTCTGGCTGACGACCCTCGCGGTCGTCGAGACGGGGACACACACGGCCATCACCCGGTTCGCACGACGTAAAGCCGAGCCGACGGCCAGTTCCTGATGTGCACGGGCGCGCCGTACGTGATGTCCGCCGGAAGCTCGGCCAGGGCACTGCTGAGCGTCTGGTCTCCCTTGGTCCGGTTGACGACGACGAACACTCGACGGCCCGGCCGCCGGAAGAACAGGGACGGGGTATCGTCTCGCCCCCTTCGAGCGAGGTAGTAGCTGAGGATCGCGTCCGAGCCGATGGCCTGGACGGTGTCGCCTGGTCGCAGCGTCGCATCGAGGTACGACGCGATCGCGCGAGCGTCCGGGAGTGAGCCGGTCTCCGTGGAGGCCCGCACCGAGCCCGCATCGAGCACGAGGATGGATGCTGTGACTGCGACGGCTGCGGCGGTGACCTGGCCGATCCGAACACCGCGACGGCTCTGCTCCAGCACCCAGCCGATGAATCCGGCGCCGGTTGCCAACACGACTGGGACGAGATACAGCCAAACGCGCGTGAACGGGAGCACCCGCTGAGCCGCAATCATCAGCGCGGCCCACGCGACGAGTGCGACGAGCGGAGGCACTGAGAAGCGACTCAGTCGAGGCGTGAGCACGAGTGATGTGATCGTTGCGGCGGCGAAAGCGACGGAGAGTACGACCGGGATGTCGCGGCCCCAGCTCGCGATCGTCGACCACACATGGTCCGGCAGACCCCGCGCGAACTCTCCGACGCCGATCGGCTCAACGAATCTGTTGGAGGCGACAGCGTCGATCCCAGACGCGCCGATGACGGGCGCATAGAGCAGAGCCGTGCCGACAGCGACCGCAATGACGCACCAACCGAGCGGCACGAGCACGTTGCGCCACGAGCCGCCGCGAAGAAGTTGTGACCCAGCGATCCAGCCGACGACGCCGCCGAAGGCGTACGCCATGGTCGGAATGGCGTAGAACCCGAGGATCGAACAGAGAGCCAACGTCGCCCACGCGCCTTGACTACCGGTCTCGATCACGCGAGCCGCAGCGAGGAGTGAAGCGATTGTCAGGGCAACGAGCAGCGAGTACCCGCGCGCATTCGTCGAATACTCGACGAGGGTCGACGACGACGCAACGAGCGCGGCTGTCAGCAGCGCCGCCGTCGAGTTGTAGAGGCGCCGGGCGAGGACGTACGAGAGCGGAAGCGTCGCGATCCCCGCGATCAGCGCCGGGAGTCGTATCGCCCACTCGCCATCACCAAGGGCATCGACCGCGAGCGAAACGAGCAGCGTGTGCAAGAGGTGATTGTTCGGCTCCGAATAGTTCGCCAGGGAGACGTACAGGGGCTGTGCGACGAAGGCGTTGAACGTTGCTGCCTCGTCGTAGCGCATCGGGACGTCCAGGAACGCGATCCGCAGCGCTGCGCCGACGACGATCGACGTTGCCAGGACGAGCACATGGACAGGACCCTCAGTTCGTGCCCACCCCTCGAGCGCTCGTGGACTCCGCCGAGCGCTCGTCCACCAGCTCGAGACGATCGCCGCAGCCAGACGGTCGGACCGCCGACCAAACCGGATGAGGAGAACGACGACGAGGCCGAGCAGGAGCGCGAGCAGTCGAAGACGGACGACGATCGCGTCGAATTCGGCAGGACTGAGATCCGCGTCCCGATCGACCGTGAACGGGTCGACGCGCCTCTTGACGAAGGCGTAGTCCAGCGATGACGCGATGGCCATGAGGACGGCCAACGCGGCGACTCCGCCCGCGACGACCAGTCGGAGGTACCGGGCACCCCTGAGGGCCGGCGACGTGAGCGTCTCCGCAGTCTCGGGTGCGCTCTCGGTCAACGGCGCTAATGCCTGTCCACGTCATGAAGGACACGCGGCCAGCGCGAGGAACCGCGGGCCATGAAGACGCGCCTTCGTGCAAGCACCTCGTCTTCGAGGGAGTGACGGTGTTTCCGTGCTGACACTCCTGCATTCTGCTTGAGCCCGAGGACCCGCCCCAGGCCCGCATGTGATCGGCGACTGGAGAACGAGCAACATGATTGACAATCGCGGAGACCGCCCGGATACTTGGTTTACCGCTAAAGGGGGCGGGGAACAGGCCGAACGACTGGGGGATCCGGGGGAGTGAGTGGAGTATCGTCGCGGGAGTTCTCGGGCTACGCGTGCACCCGGCCGACCACGGCACGGCTCCGACGGCAGCCCGTTGAACACGACCACTGGGAGCAGCTCGTTGACTGACCACGCGATCGCCGAGGGCGACGCCGCCGAGCGCGGCACAGCGCCCGCGCAGAACGGAGGAGCCCCCGCTCAGAACGGGCAGGGGACGGCTGAGTTTCGGCATGACGCCGTCGTCACGCCGCTCCCGGTCGCCGTACCGGAGCGTTCGCGCCGTCGTTGGGCGATGCACGCGCTCGTCGTGGATGTCGCCATGCTCGTCGTGGCGAACGCGCTTTTCCTCCTCGAGGGCGCCGGCTACGGCGTCGGCATTCTCATCGCGTTCGACGCGATCGTCGTCGGCCTCGTCGCGAGCTGGCACGGCTACACGAGGCGGCTTCGCCTCGACACGCTGGACGACCTGCGGGTGACGTTCACCTCGACCGCCGTCGCGGCCATGACGGTGATCGCTATCGATGCCGTTGGCGCGAACGGAGAGCCCGGCGTCTACCCGGCGCTGCGTCTGTGGCTGCTCGCCGCGCTCCTGCTCGCGGGCGGCCGGCTCGTGTCTGGCCTCGTCGTCGCCTGGCTGCGGTCGAGCTCGCGAACGGCCGCGAAGACGATCATCGTGGGAGCAGGTCGGGTCGGCCGTCTGACGGCGATCCGGCTGCTCGACCATCCCGAATTCGGACTCCATCCGATCGGCTTCCTCGACGCCGAGCCCATGGAGATCAGCGGCACGCCACTGTCGCTGCCCGTGCTGGGCACAAGCGCAAATCTCTCGCGCGTCGTCGGAGCACATGACGTGGAATGCGCCGTCGTGGCCTTCTCGACCGACTCGCACGACGACCTTCTCGACCTGCTCGACGAGTGCGAGCGGCTCGGGATCCGCGCGCTCATGGTCCCCCGGCTCTTCGAGCGCGTGCCGTCCCGCCTGCAGGTGACGCACGTGGGCGGGCTGCCGCTTCTCGAGCTGCTCCCTACGAGCCTCCACAGCATCCAGTTCGCAGTCAAGTACGCGTTCGACCGGATCGCGGCCCTCGCGCTCCTCGTCCTGCTGTCACCGCTGCTCTTCGTGCTGTCCATCGCGGTCGCAGTGTCGCTCGGCCGGCCGCTGCTCTACCGCCAGGATCGCGTGAGCCTCGACGGACGACGGTTCAACATGCTCAAGTTCCGGACGATGTTGCACGCCCCCGAGGACGAGGAGCAGGAAGAGCGGTTCGACCCGGACGTCGCTCCCGGCGGCGTCGAGGGTGCGGATCGTCGGACGCGGGTCGGGACGTTCCTCCGGCGCTGGTCGCTCGACGAGCTTCCGCAACTCGTGAACGTCGTGAAGGGCGAGATGAGCCTCGTGGGGCCCCGCCCGGAGCGACCCGGGTACGTCGAGTACTTCAGGGAGCACGTGCGCCGCTACGACGGGCGTCTCCGGACGAAGGCGGGGATCACGGGCTGGGCCCAGATCCATCGACTCCGCGGGCAGACGTCGATCTCGGATCGCGTCGAGTGGGACAACTACTACATCGAGAACTTCTCGCTCTGGCTCGACTTCAAGATCCTCTTGCGGACGATCCCCGAGGCCCTCAAGGGGCGAGCCGACTGACGCGAGTCAACCGGCCCGGCCACGAGTTACGTCGAAGAGCCGGACACCGATGAGCCCGACCATCTCCTCGATCTCCTCGTACGTCTCTCGGAAGCGACGCTCCGAGCCGCCCGCCGGATCGGCCACGGCTCGAGGAATGCGACTTCCCGCAAACCGTCGCGCGTTTGCATGCGCGACTCGGCTCGCCAGGTCGTCGCTCCCCGGCGGCCACGGCAACACATCGAATTCGAGAACATCGGCAAGCTCGCCGAGCAGAAACGAGCTGCTCGGCATCGCACCCCCGACCTCGATCGACGATGCGACATGCATCGGCTCGAAGCCGATGACGAGCTCGAATGTCTCGAGCACATCCGGGCGAAGCACGTGGGCGCGATGCGGGGTGAGATCTATCCCGAATGGCCACGCCGCGCGCACCGCCGCGGGCAGCGCCGGAGCACCGCCTTGCTCGAACACGCCAAACGACTCGACCTCGATCGGAAGGGTTCCGAGCCGCTCGCGCAGAAGT
>DASTWH010000143.1:0-3731 GCA_035758735.1 Gaiellaceae bacterium | reverse complement strand
CGGACCGCGTCTACCTCGGGCCGCGGGGCACCGTTTGGTTCCTCTACGGGCGACCAGATGCGGTTCGGCTCCTCGTGGCGCAGACGCCGCAGCTGAGGGTGGACGAGCCGTTCATCCTCAAGAAGCTCGCGGGAGCGGGCGTCCACGTCCAGAGCACGAGGGTTCGCGGCAACCCCGCGTACTTCCTGAGCGGCGAGCCGCACGAGCTGATCCTCATCGACGAGCACGGTATCCCGGTCCAGGAGACCGCGAGACTGGCGCAGGACGTCCTGCTCTGGGAGGAGGACGGACGGACGTATCGCCTCGAAGGTGATCTCACCCTCGACGAGGCGCTCGACATCGCCAACTCGCTGCGGTAGCTGCGTCCGGCAGCACGGCTAGCCTGCGGCGCGTGCTGCCGACGCCCGTGCGGGAGCTCGAGCTCGAGCTCGATGCGTTCGAAGGACCGTTCGACCTCCTTCTCACCCTCCTCCTGAAGGAGGAGCTCGAGCCGCGGGAGATCGACGTCGCGGCGATCGTCCTCGCCTTCGTCGAGCGCATGGCCGCGCGGGACGAGCTCGACCTCGAGGCGTGCGGCGAGTTCCTCGTCCTCGTGTCCGCGCTCCTCGAGCTGAAGGCCCGTGCCCTCTTCCCCGAGGAGGCTGCGGAGCTCGGCGAGCTCGAGCCCGAGGAGGCCGCGGAGGAACTCGCGCGGCGTCTCGCCGAGTACCGGCGGATGAAGGAGGCGGCCGTCTGGCTGCTCGAGCGGCTCGGCACCGAGCGGGAGCGGTTCTTCAGGCTCGGGCCGGCGCCCCTCGCACCCAGGCTCGAGCGGCAGCTGGCGCCGCAGGACCCGGAGGCGCTCGGTGCAGCACTCAGGACGCTGGCCGTGCCTCCTCCGACCGTGTCCCTCGGGCACATGGCGCTGCGCTTCCCGCCCGTGTCCCAGTTCCTCGAGCGGTTCCGCGCGCTCCTCTCCCGTCGCCGCCTCTTCGACTTCGACACCGAGGTGGAAGGGCTGTCGAGGGTCGAGCAGGCGGTCGCACTTCTTGCACTGCTCGAGCTGCGCAAGGCGGGCGAGATCTCGCTGAGCCAGGCGCAGCCGTTCGCACCCATAAGGGTTTCACGAGCCGACAGCGAAAGGATCTCCGAATGGAAAGCACGCTCCGCCTGATCTCCGCCAACCCGGTCGACCGTCTCGCGAGGACGGTCGAGGCACTCCTCGTCGTCGCATCGGCCCCGCTCTCGATCGACGAGCTGTGCGAGGCGACGCAGGACGACCCGGAGCGCATCGAGACCGCGATCGGCCTGCTGAAGGAGCGTTACTCCGAAGGACGCAGCGGCATCGTGCTCGAGGAGGTCGCCGGCGGGTTCGCGTACCGCGCGAGCCGCGAGTCGGCAGACGCCTGCGCGCGCCTGTTCGAGCAGCCCGTCGAGCGCGGGCTGTCGCAGGCCGCTCTCGAGACGCTCGCGATCGTCGCGTACCTCGGGCCGTGCTCACGCCCGGACATCGCCCGGATCCGCGGCGTCGCGGCCGACTCGGCCGTCGCCAGCCTCGTCGAGCGCGGGCTGATCACGGAGGCGGGGCGTGAGAACGGTCCCGGTGGCGCCGTGCGCTATCGCACGACACCGCTCTTCGAGCGCGTCTTCGGCCTCGAGAGCCTCGCGGCGCTGCCGCGTCTCGACGACCTCGGCGCGGATGCCGTGGAGTTGCGCGAACGGCTGCTCGAAGTGGCGGAAGCGCGCGCTTCCTGAGGAGTCGTCACACCTGCCAGGCGCCCGCCCGAAGGACCGGGACGTGCTTGCCGTCGTGCGTGATTCCGTCGACGTCGAGCGTGGGGCTTCCGATCATGAAGTCGACGTGCACCTTGCTCCTGTTGATCCGCTGCCGCTCCGTCGGGTCGTCGACGGGGTGCTCGTAGCCCCCGCCGAGCGCGATGTGGCTCGCCGCGTTCTCGTCGATGAGCGTGTCGTAGAAGACGCGCCCGAGCGGCCCGATGCGCCCCTCGCCGTCGACGAGGGCGATCTCGCCGAGGCGTGACGCTCCCTCGTCGCGTGCGACCACCGCTCGCAGAGCCTCGGCCCCGGAGGCCGCGTCGACCTTGACGGCACGCCCACCCTCGAACTCGATGCGGATCCCGTCGATGATCGAGCCCGAGAGCTCGAGCGGCATCGTCGCCGACACGTAACCCCCGACGCGCTCAGGATCGGGCGTCCCGAACACCTCTTCGGTTGGAATGTTGGGCGAGTGCCGCCGACCGTCGACCGTCTCGAGGTCGCCCGCGGCCCAGTGCGCCGAGGGAAACAGGCCGATCGTGAGATCGGTCCCGTCCCCGTGGAGCCTCAAGGCGTCGAAGTGTCGATCCGTGAGTCGTTGCGCGTTCGCCTTCAGCTCCGCCGATCGCTGCATCCACGCCTCGGTTGGATCGTCCGCGTCCAGTCGGCAGATGTGCGCTACGTCATCCCACAACCGCTCGTATCCGGCGCCGCTCTCGAGGTCGGGGTAGACGAGCTCGGACCACGACGGGGTCGGGACGGGGACGATGTTCCAGCTCGTCGTCATCCGGTTGACGACCTCGCCGGTCTCCGGGAGGTACGGGAGGAGATCGCGGCCGGCGCGGGCCGGATCGAGCCCGTCGAGCGCGCGCGGGGCATGCGGGCCCGAGAGGGAGATGCGCGCGGCGTGCTCGTCCGAGAGGTAGTAGAGGCGATCCCGCATCCACGGCGGCACGAAGTCCAGGGTGTCCTCCGCCGCGTGCGCGACACGCTCGCGCTTCAGCCACTGGTCGAAGTAGAGGACGTCCACGTACTTCGCACCGCGCTCGTAGGCGGCGCGTGTGATTCTCCGGGTGACGTCCTCCTTGCCGATGTAGCTCGTGATCGCGACGAGCTGACCGGGTTGGACGTTCGCGCCGAAGACGGCGAGCTCCGCCAGCTTGTCCTTCCAGACGTCGATCTGGCTCACGCGCGCACCCTAGCCAGAATGCCGGGGTGCGCCTCAACGCCTACCTCGCGCGAGCCGGCGTCGCTTCCCGCCGCCGGGCGGACGAGCTGATCCGCGCAGGGCGAGTACGTGTCAACGGCGCACCGGGCGAGCTGAACACGGTGGTGGGGAAGTCCGACGTCGTCGAGGTCGACGGCGCGCGTGTGCAGCGCCAGCGACTCGCCTACGTCCTCCTGCACAAGCCGGCGGGCGCCGTCACGACCGCGCGCGATCCACAGGGTCGGCGGACCGTCGTGGAGCTCGTCCCGGACGAGCCGCGCGTCGTCCCGGCCGGTCGCCTCGATGCCGACACCACCGGAGCCCTTCTGCTCACGAACGACGGCGACCTCGCCCACCGCCTCGCTCATCCCCGGTACGGGGTCCCGAAGGTGTACGAGGCCGAGGTGGAGGGATCGCCCTCGGCCGACGCGTTGGCGCGGCTGCGCGAAGGCGTCGAGCTCGACGACGGCGTCACGGCTCCGGCGGAAGCTCGCATGCTGGCTCCGGGCCGCATCGAGCTCACGCTCCACGAGGGCCGAAAGCACCAGGTGAAGCGCATGTGCGAGACGGTCGGCCACCCCGTCCGGCGCCTGCACCGCTCCCGGTACGCGGGCCTCGACCTCGAGGGGCTGGAGCCGGGCGGGTGGCGCGAGCTGACGGCCGACGAGGTGGCGGCGTTGCGGGTCCTGGTCGGGCTCTAGCAGCCTTCAGGGATCTTCGCGCGACCGGAGGTCGGCGCCAGCGGCCGGTCGCGCGCACGATCTACGTC
>DASTWH010000139.1:0-6679 GCA_035758735.1 Gaiellaceae bacterium | reverse complement strand
AGTAGTCGAGCGTGCGCTCGAGGAAGCGCTCGGCGGTCTCCTCGAGGCCGGCCTCGAGCGGCTCCCCCCACGTGAGCACGAGATGCCGGTCGTGCTCGAGCAGGAACGGGCGCTCGTCCTCGACGTAGGTGAGGGGGACGTTCGTCGTGAGGCGCACCGGCGTCGGGAGGCCGGTGAACTCGATGTGGTTCGAGGCGCGCCAGCGGCCGATCTGGTCGAGGCCGTACTCGTACGTCGGCCGGCACTTCACCCGCGCACGCGGCTCCCCCGACAGCGGTCGCAGGATGCGGATGAGCATCGACGGCTTGAAGAAGCGGTCGTACAGCTGGAAGCGGGGCGCGAAGTCGATCAGCTCGAACGTGCCCCGCTCGCCCCTGAAGGTGGTCCGCAGAACGTTCGTGTTCTCGAGGTACGCCTGCTCGACCTCGGTGGCGTCGACGCCTTCGACGGTGAAGGCTCCGCCCTGCTCGCGGTCGAGCAACGGCCCGAACACGAAGCTCGAGTCCGGCCGGGGCCAGCACATCCACTCGACGGAGCCCTCCTTGAGGAGGGCGTTGTACGAGCAGTTCCCGATGATGGCGAGGCCGTGGCTCATGCGTGAAGCTATTCGCGGACGCGTAGGTTCTACCTACCTGTACGTGTTGCGCAGATCGGAGATTCGCTGGCGCGAACGTTCGATCCGCGAGAATCCCTGAAGGCGGCTGCTCCGCAGCCGCATTCGCAGCGAGGCGAGGAGGGAAACTGGCGCGGCACAGCGGACACCACGGTCTCGTCATCGCGAGCAACCGCCTGCCCGTCCGCCTGTCGCTGTCCGACGGCGGCATCGACGTCGCGCGCAGCTCGGGCGGCCTCGCGGTCGCGCTGGAGGCAGTACGCGGCGAGTCGACCTGGGTGGGCTGGCCCGGTACGGTCGTCCCGCCGGAGTACGAGCGCCGCGTCGAGCAACGACTGGCCCGGGATCACCTCGCTCCCGTCCTCCTGACACCGCGCGAGGAGGAGGACTTCTACAACCGTGTCTGCAACGACACGCTCTGGCCGCTCTTCCACTACTTCTCGGATCGTCTGCGGATCACCCCCGAGGCGTGGGAGCGCTACGTGGAGGTGAACGAGCGGTTCGCGGACGTCATCGTCGAGCATGCCGAGCCGGGGAGCAGGGTCTGGATCCACGACTTCCACCTGATGCTCGTGCCGGCGCTCCTGCGCCGTCGCGACCCGAGCCTCTCGATCGGGTTCTTCCTGCACACGCCATTCCCCTCGAGCGAGGTCTACCGCCTGCTGCCAGGGCGCGAGCAGCTCCTGCGCGGCGTCCTCGGGGCGGACTACGTGAGCTTCCAGATCGGGGACTACGCGCGACACTTCCGCTCGTCGGTGCTCCGGATCCTCGGCATCGACTCGGAGCCGGACTGGCTCGAGATCGACGGACGACGGGTCGGGATCGGCGTCGATCCCATCGGCATCGACACGGAGGGCTTCCGCGAGGCTCTTGCGGACCCGGAGACGGCGCGGCTCCTGGCCGAGCTCGAGCGCCAGTACGACGGCCGCCGGCTCGTGCTCGGAGTCGAGCGGCTCGACTACACGAAGGGGATCCCGCAGAAGCTGCACGCATTCGAGCGCTTCCTCGAGCAGGATCCGACCCGCGCACGGACGACCACGATGATTCAGGTGCTCGTGCCCTCACGGCTCGAGAGCCCGGAGTACCGGGCGCAGCGGGACGAGATCGAGCTCCTGATCGCACGGATCAACGGCCGCTTCGGGCAGCCCGGCTCGACGCCGGTCGAGTACATCCACCGCGACATCTCGAAGCCCGCGCTCGTCGCCCTCTACCGACGGGCGGACGTGATGATGATCACGGCGCTGCGCGATGGGATGAACCTCGTGGCCCACGAGTTCGTGCTGTGCCAGTCGGAGGTCGGCCCGCCGGGGCGCTGGCGCGGCGCGCTCCTCCTTTCCGAGCTCGCCGGCGCGGCGCAGGTCCTTCCCGGGGCGCTCCTCGTGAACCCGTGGAACGTCGACGGTGTCGTCGAGCAGCTCGCGACCGCGCTCGGCCTGTCCGCGCGCGAGCGTCAGCGGCGCCTGGAGACGATGGCGAAGCGCGTCGAGGATCTCGACACGCGGCGCTGGGCCGAGGGCTTCCTCACCCGACTCGGCCGGTACTCGCGCCGGGACCGGCGCACCAAGCGGCCCCCGACGGTCGATGCCTCGATCCAGGAACGAATCTCACGGCGGTTCGCCCGCGCTCGGTCGCGCTCGATCCTCCTCGACTACGACGGGACGCTGCGCGAGTTCGAGATCCACCCCGACCTGGCGCAGCCGACGCCGGAGATCCGCACGCTCCTACGCTCGCTGGCGACGCTCCCCGGGACGAGCGTCCACATCATCAGCGGCCGCCGGCGCCGGAACCTCGAGCAGTGGCTCGGGCGCCTGCCGGTGCACCTGTGCGCCGAGCACGGCTACCTCGCCCGCGCCCCGGACGGCGAGTGGCGGACGCTGCTCGACCTCGACCTCTCCTGGCTGCGCCCGATCGAGCGGCTCCTCCGGCGAGTCGCGGCCGACGTTCCGGGCGCCCACGTCGAGCGGAAGTCGTGCAGCGTCGCGTGGCACTACCGCCAGGCGGAGCCGGAGTACGGGTCGTGGCGTGCTCGCGAGCTCCTGAACGACCTCCACCAGCACCTCGCCGGTGCTCCCGCGGAGGTGCTCGTCGGACATCAGGTCGTCGAGGTCCGCGCTCTCGGCGTCGACAAGGGCGTCTACGTGAGGAGCCTCTTCCCGGACGGGAAGGAGCCGACGCACTTCGTGCTCGGGCTCGGCGACGACCGCACCGACCACGACCTCCTCGACGCGCTCCCGCGGGGCTCCATCGCCGGTCACGTCGGCGGGCTGCTCCCCCGGATCGGCACGCCGAACGGGCGCCGGGAGGACATCCACATCGTGGGACCGGGTGAGGTGCGCACGTTCCTGCGCGGCCTCGTCGACAGCGTCAGCGGCTAGGCCGTTCGGCGGCGCTGGTCGCGGAGCGTGCGGAGGAGCGCGAGGCTCCACCAGCGCCACGCCGTGAAGGCGAAGAACACGACGGAGACGATCACCGCCTCGGTCGTTCCGAAGATCTTCTCGGTCACGAGGAAGAGCACGCCCGTGAACGCGAGCGAGCTCGCGACGGTGCCCGCGATCGCCTCCCGGTTCCCCTTCCGGAGGATGTGGTCCTTGTCGCCCTCCCGGAAGCGGAGGCGGTGGTGCGCAGCCGGTGCCATGAAGAGCACGATCGCCACCGCGGTCGAGACGAGCGTCGCGAAGTAGACGTAGCGATCCGTGCGGTCGAGCTCGGCGAACTCGGTCGTGAAGCTCACGGCGAGAAGGAAGCCGAGAAGCACGTTCGCGCCCGGGATGAGCGAGCGCAGCTCCTGGAGGAGCTCGTTGTGCTCGCGCTCGAGGCGTTCCTTCAGCTTCTCGGCGCTCTCCGCCTCGAGGAGCTCCTGCTCGAGATCGGGTTCGGAGGTCACGCGTGGGCGGCGACGCCGATTCCTCGCCGGAAGGCGGCGGCGTGGCCACGCGCGTTCGCCTCGCGGAGCTCGTCCTCGTCGAGCGCGCCGATGCGGAGGAGAAGCTCGAGCTCGTCGCGCAGGTGCGTCCGCATCATCTCCGGCCCGTCCGTCGCGATGGTGAACGGGACCTCGTGCTCGGCGAACGTCCGGACGGTGTCGCGCACGGCCTCCTCGTCGGGCAGCGCTTTCGTGAGGAGGTTCGAGGTGGGGCAGATCTCGAGTGTGATCCCGAGGTCGCGGATCGACGCCATCAGGCTCGCGTCGTGGGCGGCGAGGATCCCGTGACCGATGCGATCGGGACGGAGGTGCTCGACGACCTCGCCGATCTCGGCGCGGCCCATGTCCCCGCCTTCCTCGCCGACGTGGATCGTGATTCCGAGGCCGGCATCGCGCGCGGTCTCGACGATCGATTCGATCTGCGCGTACTCGTAGCGGCCGCCCCCGGGTCGCGGCCCGGCGATGTCGATCCCGACGATGCCGCGACTGGCCCAGCGGATCGCCTTTTCCACGATGATCTCGTTCAGCCGCAGGTCGAAGGTGCGATCCATCATCAGGATGAGTCCGGCGCGCACCTGCGGGTACTCGATGCTCGCGCGGTCCACGCCGCGGATCGCGGCGAGGATGATGTGATCGAGGTCGCGCTCGCCGCCGCGGTTCCGCTTCATCGGGTTGAAGCGCAGCTCGAGCGTGGTGATGCGCTGCGAGCGGTACGCACCGCCGATCGCGCCGTGCACGGAGCGCTCGACGGCGATCGGCGACGACTGGATCAGCTCGGTCCAGTGGTAGATCTGGTCGAGCTCGTCGAGGCCCTGCACGCCGTGCGGATCGGAGACGGTGACGAGCGCGTCGAACTCCCAGTAGTCCTTCACCGGCAGCGCGATCCCCTGCTCGTGGGCGATCGACCAGAGGATGTCCGAGGCGACCGAGCCTCCGAGGTGGGTGTGCAGCTCGGCGAGCCCTTCGCCCTCGAGGATCATCGCGCCACTCTACGCCGTCGTTCCTCGTCGAGGGTGGCGTTGAGCGATGCTGCGAGCTCCATCGTCCGGCCGACGAGGAAGAAGCCGAAGAGAAGGACGGCCGCGACGCCGAGGACGCCGTAGGTCTCCTCGCGCTCCCCGAGCCAGGGGAACAGGACGAGCGTGTTGAAGAGGCCGATCGCGGCGACGCCGAGCCCGACGACGAGCGCGCCTGGCGCCAGGTGGCGAGGCCGCTCCGCCCGGTGCGGGAGCAGGAACCAGGAGAGCACGAGCCAGAGAACCGGGAGCCCGAGTGTGTAGACGACGAGGTCGACGACTGCGTCGACCGGGAAGTCGAGCGCGCGCCTGATGGGCGCCGCCGAGGCTGCGAGAGCGAGGAAGGTCACGAGCCACGCCAGGAACAGAAGACCGGATCGGGTCGGGCTCGGGACGCGGGTCACCGGGAGCCCCCAAGCGAGGGCGGTGACCGCTCGGACCGCACGGAGGAGCGCGGAAGTCTGGTACAGGAGCACGACGACCGCGACGACGAGCCCGGTGACGAGCGCCCAGCCCGACGTCCCGTCCGCGGCCTCCGCCACCGAGGTCGCGACGAATCCGGTGATGCCGGCATCGCTCACGAGATCGGCGATGCTGCCCTGCGTGCGCCCGGCGACGAGCGCCAGGCCGAGGACGACGGTCAGTGCGAACGGTAGGAGCCAGATGAAGATGCGGTACGCGAGCGCTGCGCCGAGGACGCTCCCGCCGATCGATGCGTCGCGACGCACCGTGCGCCACCCGATCTCGGCGACCGGCTCGAACGGCCCCCACGTCGTCGCGCGATACGCGAACGCGATCGCCCGCGTCCGCCACCGCTCGATCCGTGTGTCGCCTGCGGGCCGGCTCGCGAGCTCGGCGAGCTGTGCCGCGAGGGAGCTGGTCTCGGGCTCGGTCGCCACGCTGTCCCGAGGTTAGTCTCGCTCACGTGAACGTGAACCGGCTCGCGGCGAGCGCCACCAATCACTGCCTCACGGGCTGCGGGATCGGCGAGGTCCTGGGCATGGTGCTCGCGACCTGGTGGGGCTGGGGCAACGCGGCGTCGATCGCGCTGGCCGTCGCGCTCGCGTTCGTGTTCGGCTACTCGCTGACGTTGATCCCCTTGCTCCGGGCCGGCACCGCGCTCGGTGCCGCCATCGGCATCGCCCTCGTCGCCGACACATTCTCGATCGTGACCATGGAGATCGTGGACAACGCGGTGCTCGTCGTCTGGCCCGGGGCGCTGGACGCCGGTCTACGGGACCTCCTCTTCTGGGCCTCGCTCGCGATCGCGCTGGCGGTCGCCTGGGGGCCGACGTTCCTCGTCAACCGCGCGCTCATCCGGCGCGGCAAGGGCCACGCGCTCGCGCACTCGGCGCACGGCCATGCGCACTGACGACCGTCAGGCGGTCTTGGCCCACGGCCGCGGGTCCGGCAGCGGCGTGAGAACCGGCTCGACCTGCGCACGCAGATGCTCGAAAGCGGGCGGGAGGATGAGGGTCTCGCCGAGGTGGTCCGGGTCCTCGTCGAGCGAGAAACCCGGTCCAAGCGTCGCGATCTCGAAGAGGATTCCGTTCGGCTCGCGGAAGTAGATCGAGCGGAACCAGAAGCGGTCGATGATCGGCGACGGATGCGTGCCCGCAGCGGCGATCCGCTCGTGCCACGCACCGTGATCCTCCATGGAGGACGACCACGCGACGTGGTGGACCGTGCCTCCACCGCCGAGCCCACGCTCCGTGGGCGGCTCGTCGTAGGCGTAGACGCCGCCGCGTGACGGACCGCGCGCCTCCCATGCGTCGCCGGCGACGGGCTGGAATCCGAGCGTCTCCTCGAGGAGCCCGCGGCTGGCGTCGGGCGCGATCGCATATGCATGCACGGCGTCGAAGCCCTGCAACGCGTGCTCGGCCGGGATCTCGGGGTGGTCGGCGAGCAGCGGAGCGTCATCCACCGTCGAGACGACGAGCCGGTGGCGGAGTCCTTCCGGGTCCTCGAACGTCACGCCTCCCTCGTCGCGCGACGCCGTATCCGACAGCCGCGTCTCCCAGAAGTCGAGCGACGCCTCGGAGTCCACGCGCCACTGGACGGTGTGCACCATCCCGGCGCCGGCACGCCCGCGACGGACGCCCGGATACTCGAAGAAGGTGATGTCGC
>DASTWH010000119.1:0-5144 GCA_035758735.1 Gaiellaceae bacterium | reverse complement strand
AGCCGACGGAGACATGCGTGTACTCGAGGTCCTTGGTCATCTCGAGCACTCCGTCGACCATCTCCTGCGCGGTCAGCTTCGGTCCGGAGACGAACCGCCTGCGCTCGTCGATCCCGTTCAGGACGGTCTTCACATGCGACCCTCCGACGTCGACGGCCAACACGGCCGGAGCCTTCGGTTCGTACGGGTACTTGCGCTCCTTCTGCTCGCTCATGACGCGGATCCTGCCGCACCCGCGTCCGCGACGACGAGCGCGCGGTCGGCCGACACGCGACCGGCGGGAATCGAGTCGTCACCGGCGCGCAGGCGGGCGAGCGCGTCGACCTTGTCCTCGCCCGTGACGAGCCAGAGGATGCGCTGTGCGCGGTTCAGGACCGGGTACGTGAGCGTCATGCGCCGGCGTCCCTGGTACTCGCCAGTAAGCGCGACGTCCCGGTCGGTCACCCCGAGGACGGCATCGCCGGGGATCAGCGACGCCGTGTGGCCGTCCGGGCCGAGCCCGAGGTGGACGAGGTCGAATGCCTCGGGCAGGGAGTCGGCGTAGTCGGTCGCGGCCGCCTCGAGATCGTGGAAGGTGACGGGCATGGCGCGTACGTCCGCCGCGCCGCCCGGCGGCAGCGCGCGCTGAAGCTGCGTGAGGTTCCGATCGGGGTCGCCGTCGGGCGCGATGCGCTCGTCGACCTGGTAGATCGTCACCTTCTCCCAGGGCATCTTCCCCGCGAGGTCGGCGAACATCGCCCAGGGCGTGCGACCGCCCGAGACGGCGAACTCGAACCGCCCGCGGTCGGCGACGGCCTCGGCCGCGGCTGCCGCGACGATTTCGGCCCCTCGCCGCGCGACGGACTCGGCGTCGGGGAGGATCTCGATCTCGAGCGGCACTCTGCTCAGGCCTTCTTCTCGTCGTGGCCGCCGAACTGCTTGCGCATCGCCGAGAGGAGGCGGTTCGCGAAGTCGTCCATGTTGCGCGACGCGAACCGCGAGTACAGCGCCGTCGTGAGCACCGGGGAGGGGATGCCCTCCTCGATCGCCGCGATCGAGGTCCAGCGGCCCTCTCCGGAGTCGGAGACGCGGCCGGCGAACTCCTCGAGCTTCGGGGAGTCGTGGAGCGCAGCGGCCGTGAGGTCGAGGAGCCACGAGCCGATGACGCTGCCGCGGCGCCAGACCTCGGCGACCTCGGTCGTGTCGATCTCGTACTGGTACAGCTCCGGCCGCTCGAGTGGCGCGGTCTCGGCGTCCATGGTTCGCTGACGCTTGCCCATGTCCGCGTTCGCGATGATGTTCAGGCCCTCGGCGTACGCGGCCATGACGCCGTACTCGATGCCGTTGTGAACCATCTTCACGAAGTGGCCGGCGCCGTTCGGCCCGCAGTGGTAGTAGCCGTGCTCGGCCATGCTCGGCTCACCCGTCCGTCCCGGTGTCCGTCCGGCCGAGTCGACCCCTGGAGCGATCGAGGCGAAGATGGGGGCGAGCCGCGTGACGACCTCGGTTTCCCCGCCGATCATCAGGCAGAACCCGCGCTCGAACCCCCAGACACCGCCGCTCGTTCCGACGTCGACGTGGTGGACCCCCTTCTCGCGGAGCTCGTTCGCATGTCGGATGTCGTCGACGTAGTGCGTGTTCCCCCCGTCGATGATCGTGTCGCCGGGCTCGAGCACCTCGGCGAGCGCGGCGATCGTCTCGTCGGTGATCTCGCCCGCCGGAACCATCACCCAGGCGGCCCGTGGCTTCTCGAGCTTCGCGGCGAAGTCCGCGAGCGAGGAGCTTCCGACCGTCCCGTCGGCCTCGAGCGCCTTCACCGCGTCGGGCGAGACGTCGTAGCCGACGCAGTGGTGCCCGTCATGCATGAGCCGCCGGACGATTCCGGCGCCCATACGGCCGAGGCCGACCATTCCGAGCTGCATCGGCGTGTCCGTAGTCACTGTCTAGCTCCTTTCGCTGAGAATGAAGCGGTCGACCGCGTTCGCGAAGCCTTCGTCGTCGTTCGAGGTGGTGACGTGCCGGGCGGCGCGGTGCACTTCACGCCCCGACTGGCCCATCGCGATGGAGACCCCCGACTGCGCGAACATGAGCACGTCGTTCGGCATGTCCCCGATCGTCGCGATCTCGTCCTGCGGCATCCCGTACCTCGCTGAGAGGTACTTCACGACGCCGCCCTTGTTCGCGTCGGGGTGTGTCACGTCGAGGTAGTAGTCCTGTGAGCGGGATGCCGCCACGTGGTGCCCGAAGGTCTGACGCGTCGCCTCGGCGGCCTCGGCGACGACGTCGTAGTCGTCGCTGACGCCGACGATCTTCGCGACGCCGGACGCGATGCCGTCGAAGCCCGCGACGAGGGTTGGTGCGAACTGGACGGTCGACGACTCGCGCGCCACGTGCGGACCGTCTCGGTCGCGGACGAACCAGTCCGCTCCCTGATAGACCCAGATCGAGAGGTCGAAGGACTCGAGCAGCGCTATCGTCGGCGCGACGAGGTCGTCCGGGACCGCGCGCTCCGCCACGACCTCCAGGTCCGGCTCCACGACGAGACCGCCGTTGAAGGCGGAGAGCGGCGTGGAGAGGGCGAGAGGCTCGATGAGCATCTCCATCCCGCGGGGCGGTCGTCCGCTGGTCACTGCGAAGTGGATGTCGGCGGCATGGAGTGCGTGCACGGCTGCGATCGCACGCGGCGTGAGGACCTTCGCGCTCGTGACGAGCGTCCCGTCGACGTCCGACAGCAGCAGCTTGATCACTTCATGGACCGATAGCGGCGGATGAGCGCGTTCGTCGACGAGTCGTGCTGCAGGTCCGGCTCCTCGGCGGCGGTCAGCTCGGGGATGATCCGCTGCGCGAGCGCCTTGCCGAGTTCGACTCCCCACTGGTCGAAGGAGTTGATGCTCCACACGGTTCCCTGGGTGAACACGCTGTGCTCGTAGAGCGCGACAAGGGCGCCGAGCGTGAACGGCGTCAGCTGCTCGACCAGCAGGACATTGGATGGGCGGTTGCCCTCGAAGACCCGGTGGGGGACGACGGCGTCGGCAGTGCCCTCGGCTCGCACCTGCTCCTCGGTCTTCCCGAACGCGAGCGCTTCGGCCTGGGCGAACACGTTCGACATGAGGATGTCGTGGTGGTCGCCGAGCGGGTTCAACGTCTTCCCGAAGCCGATCAGGTCGACCGGGATGAGCTTCGTGCCCTGGTGAATGAGCTGGTAGAAGCTGTGCTGGCCGTTCGTCCCGGGTTCGCCCCAGAACACTGCGCCGGTCTCGTAGTCGACGCGGCGGCCGTCGAGGGTGACGCTCTTGCCGTTCGACTCCATGGTCAGCTGCTGCAGGTACGCGGGGAACCGCGTCAGGTACTGGCTATACGGCATCACGCCGACTGTCTGCGCGCCGAAGAAGTCGGCGTACCAGACGCAGAGCAGGCCCATGATCGCCGGCAGATTCCGCTCGAGCGGCGCCTCGCGGAAGTGCTCGTCCATCGCGTGGAAGCCGGCCAGCAGGTCGCCGAACCGCTCGGGCCCGATCGCGAGCATCGTGGAGAGGCCGATCGCCGAGTCCATGGAGTAGCGCCCTCCGACCCAGTCCCAGAAGCCGAACATGTTCTCGGGGTCGATGCCGAACTTCTGGACCTCCGGCGCGTTGGTGGACACGGCGACGAAGTGCTTCGCGATCGCCGTCTCGTCGCCGAGCGAGGCCAGCGTCCACGCGCGGGCGGAGTGCGCGTTCGTCATCGTCTCGAGCGTCGTGAACGTCTTCGAGGAGATGACGAAGAGCGTCTCGTCGGGGGAGAGGTCGCGTGTCGCCTCCACGAAGTCCGTCGAGTCGACGTTCGAGACGAAGCGGAAGGTCAGGTCGCGTCGCGTGTAGAAGCGGAGCGCCTCGTACGCCATGACCGGGCCGAGGTCGGAGCCGCCGATCCCGACGTTGACGACGTTGCGGATCGGCTTGCCGGTGTGTCCCTTCCACTCGCCCGAGCGGATGCGCTCCGAGAACGCCGCCATGCGGTCGAGCGTCTCGTGCACCTCCGCGACGACGTCGACGCCGTCGACGATCAGCGAGCGCTCGCGCGGCATGCGCAGCGCGACGTGGAGGACCGAGCGGTCCTCCGTCACATTGATCCTGTCGCCGCGGAACATCGCGTCCGTGCGCTCGGCGAGGCCGGACTCCTCTGCGAGCTGGCGCAGGAGCGCCAGCGTCTCGTCGGTGACGCGGTTCTTCGAGTAGTCGAGGTAGACGCCGGCGCCCTCGGCCGCGAACCGCTCGCCACGCGTCGGATCGGCGGCGAACAGGTCACGAAGGTGCTCGTCGCCGATCAGCGCGTGCTGGAGGTCGAGCGCCTTCCATGCCGGACGTTCGCGCAGCGCCGTCGACTTCACGTGAGGACCTCGCGGGCGACCCGGCTGACCGCGTCCGGTGTGAAGCCGAACTTCTCGACGAGCTGCTTGAGCGGCGCCGAGGCGCCGAACGTGTTCATCGCGACGATCGCCCCGCCGTCGCCGACGTAGCGCGCCCACCCGAGCGCCGACGCCTGCTCGATCGCGACGCGCGCCTTCACTGCGGGCGGCAACACCTCGTCGCGGTAGGACTGCGGCTGCCGGTCGAAGAGCTCCGAGCACGGCATCGAGACGACGCGGGCGCCGATGCCGTCGGCGGCGAGCTCGTCGCGTGCGGCGAGCGCGAGCGACACCTCGGAGCCCGTCGCGACGAGGATGAGCTCGGGCTCGCCCTCGCTGTCGGCGAGGACGTAGGCGCCCCTCGCGACGTCCGGCGCCGCGTAGACAGAGCGGTCGAGCGTCGGTAACGCCTGCCGCGAGAGGACGAGCACGGCGGGCTCGTGGTGGAGCTGCATCACGTAGCGCCACGTCTCCACGACCTCGTTCGCGTCGGCGGGCCGGAACACGAGCAGGCCGGGCATCGCGCGGAGCGACGCGAGCTGCTCGACGGGCTGGTGGGTAGGACCGTCCTCGCCGACGCCGATCGAGTCGTGCGTAAAGACGTGGACGACCGGGATCTCCATGAGCGCCGAGAGCCTGATGGCAGCGCGGGCGTAGTCGGAGAAGATGAGGAACCCGGACCAGAACGGGCGGAGCTTCGAGAGCGAGAGGCCGTTCGCGATCGCGGCCGTGGCGAACTCGCGGACGCCGAAGTGGAAGTTGCGCCCTGAGCGGTCCC
>DASTWH010000114.1:0-4678 GCA_035758735.1 Gaiellaceae bacterium | reverse complement strand
CATGTTTCCCCGGCATGCCCCCTTCTCGAAAGCGTGGGGAACCTCCCGGTCCCCCACGCCCCTCCCCGCTCATCGCCCGACTGGAGTCGGCCGATGAGCCGTGTCCTCGTGTTCGCCGCGCATCCGGACGACGAGGTGCTGGGGATGGGCGGGACGATCGCCGTCCACGTCGACCGGGGCGACGATGTGCGCATCGTCGTCGTGACCGACGGGTCGTCGACGCAGTACCCGGGCGACGCGGACATCCGCGCGCGGAAGGAGGAGGAGGCGCTTCGTGCCGCTGCAGAGATCGGAGTGACGGACTACGTCCACCTCGACCTCCCCGACATGCGGCTCGACACGCTGCCCCACGTCGAGGTCAACGCGGTCGTCGAGCAGCACATCGGCGAATTCGTCGCCGAGCGCGTGTACGCGCCGCACCCCGACGTGAACCGGGATCACCGCGTGCTCTTCGACTCCGTCGCCGTGGCCACCCGACCGGTCCCGGGCCAGACGGTCCGGCGGCTGTACACGTACGCACCGACCTCGAGCACGGAGTGGACGCCCCCGGCGCTCAACTGGTTCGTCCCGAACTGGTTCGTCGAGATCACCGGGACGCTCGAGCGGAAGGTTGCCGCGTTCTCGCACTACGAGACGGAGCGCCGCGACTATCCACACCCTCGCAGCGAGCGCGCGATTCGTGCGGCCGCCGAGTTCTATGGCTCGAGCTGCGGCGTCGAGCACGCAGAGCCTTTCGTGCTCGTGCGCGGTCTCGATCCGCTTTGATGACCGCGCCTTGGCGCGGTGGCCTCAGCTCCTGATCGTCCTCGTCCTGCTCGGGGCGACGGCGGCCGCCTTCGCCGTCACCGAACGGCTGAAGCTCGAGCGGAGCCCGATCACCGGGACGCAGGTCGATCGCGTGTTCTCGCCCGTGTGCGAGTGCGCTCGCGACGTCTCCGTCATCTCGTTCATCCTGCGGCGTCGGGAGACCGTGACGCTCGACATCCTCGACCGCAACGGGCGATCGATCCGCACGGTCGTACGCAACCGACGCGAGCCTGCCGGGCGCGTCTCGTACACCTGGGACGGGCGTGACAACGCCGATCGCGTCGTTCCCGAGGGCGTGTACCGCCCGCGCGTGCGGCTTCGGCGCAACGGCCGGACGATCGTCCTGCCGAACCCGATCCGCGTGGACTCGACGGCGCCGACGATCACGCTCCTGCGTGTGTTCCCGCGCGTCTTCTCGCCTGACGGCGATGGACGACGCGACCGCGTGACCGCGACGTACCGGATCGACGAGCGTGCTCGCGCCGTGATGCTCGTCGACGGCCGTCAGCGCGTCCAGAGCAAGTTCCGTCGGCAGCAGGGCCAGCTCGTCTGGTTCGGTCGGGTGAACGGCCGCACCGTCGCGCCAGGCGCGTACGAGATCAGGCTGCGCGCTGTCGATCGTGCCGGTAACCGCTCGATGCGCACGCGCGCCGTCGTCGTCCAACTGCGCTTCGTCGCGCTCTCGCGGGACCACATCGAGGTCGCGGCCGGAAAGCGGTTCTCGGTTCGAGTCCGCACCGACGCCGAGTCCTATCGATGGCTGTTCGCCGGTCGGCGCGGGGTCGGTCGTCGGCAGATTCTCGTGCTGCGTGCCCCGGAGGAGCCTGGCGCGTACTCGGTCTACGTCACGGTCGGCGGCCGGGCAGACCGCGCCGCCGTCGACGTGGTCGCGCCCGAGTGACACCGCCGGTTCTCGTGCTCGGCGTGAGCCGCTCGGGGACGACCCTCCTCCGTGTGATTCTCGACCGCTCGCCGGGGATCGCGATCCCCGATGAGTCCTTCTTCGTCCCGCTCCTCGCTCGACGGCACGGCCGCACGGTCGACGCGGCTCGCTTCCTCGACGACGTGGCGCGCATCCCGACGATCCGAGCGTGGGGAGTTGGGCCCGAGGACGTCGCCCCTCGCGTCCGGCAGGGGATGTCGACGGGCGACGCGATCGCGGCGATCTTCGAGGCGTACGCCGACCGGGCGGAAAAGCCGCGCTGGGGCGACAAGACGCCGATGTACATGCGCCACCTCCCGTTGCTCGAGCGGCTCTTTCCCGACGCGCAGTACGTGCACCTCGTCCGCGACGGACGCGACGCGGCGCTCTCGTTCCTGGAGATGCCGGAGGGCACGTTCACCCGCACGTGGGCGCATCCGACGACGGCCGCGCAGTTCGCGTGCCTCTGGCGGAAGGAGGTCTCAGACGCGCACGCGCTCGGCCGGCGCGTCGGCTCTGGGCGCTACCTCCTCGTCCGGTACGAGGAGCTCGTCGCCGATCCGGGCGGCGTCGTCTCGGCGATCTGCGAGTTTGTCGGCATCCCCTTCGAGCACGGCATGCTCGCATACACGGGGTCGGTCGACGTCTCCGAGAAGCCACATCAGCAGGCGCTTCTGCGACCGCCGACAACCGGCGTGAGGAGCTGGCGCGAGGGCATGGCCGCTGCTGACGTGACCGCGTTCGAGAATGTCGCCGGCGCCCTACTGCACGAGCTCGGGTACGACGTCACCTCTCCCCAGCGGACTCTGCGTGCGTCCGTCACCCGCCTGTCGTACGACGCCCGGCTCGCGGCCTGGAACGCGACTGCCTCGGTCATCCAGCGCTCGCCGATCTGGCGCCGGCGCCATCCACGGCTGTCAGCGTAGGGTGCGCGGCACGTCGCGGCCCGGCGTCGCGATCAGGCGGCCGTTGAGCGAGAGGAAGTACGTCCGCTCCGTGGCGATTCCGGGGACATACTTGCCGAGCGGGATCCGCCACGCAACGGAGCCGTCCTCGACGCGGAGCGCGACGGTCTTCTTCTCGAGGGTCGAGACGAACACGTACGGGCCGATGACGACCGGAGCGCCGAGGAGCCGCCCGCCGGCCCACGTGCTCCAGAGCTCCTCGCCGTCGGTCGCGCGGAACGCGCGGAGACGTCCGTCGAAGCCACCGGCGAAGACACGACCCTCCGACACGGCGGGAGTCGTGTAGCCGAGCCCACCAACTCCGGCACTCCACACGACCCGCCCGTTCGAAGCGTCGAGCGCGTACACGCGCCCGGAGCGCGAGACCGAGTAGAGCCGCTCGCCGTCCGAGGACGCGCTCGCGTAGAAGCTCTCGTAGCGGAAAGCGTCGCGCTTGAGATACGTCGTCCACCGCTCCTCTCCCGTCCGCCGGTCGAGGCAGACGAAGGATCCGGCGTAGGTCGTCACGCACACCTGACCGCCGAAGACCGTGGCGCTCGCGTTGATGCGGCCAGGCGTGTGGTACGCCCAGCGGATGCGACCCGTCGCAGAGTCGACGGCGAAGACGCGTCCGTCATGCGAGCCGAAGTAGGCGACTCCGCCGACGACGACCGGGGACGATTCGACCTTGCCCGCGGTACGCACCTGCCAGAGCTGTCGTCCCGAGCTGCGCGAGAGGGCGGTAACCGTGCCGTCCTGGGACGAGACGAGGACTCGCGGGCCGTCGATCGCGGGGCTCGAGGGCAGGGTCCCGCCGACACGTCGCGTCCACCGGATCTTCCCGGTCTCGGCGTCGAACGCGAAGGTGGTGCCCGAGAAGCCGTTGATGTAGAGCTCGCCCTCGCAGTACACGGGCGGGTACTCGATGTACGTACCGAGGCCGCGCGACCAGTAGAAGCGCTTGGCGGGCAGTCCGAGCGTCGCGTCGGGACGAGCGAGCGATCGCAGGGGGTCGCCTCCGAACGTCCGCCAGCAGCGCTTGTCGCCCTCGGGCTCGGGCGCCGGCGGAGGTTCCGGTTCCGTGGCGGTGGTCGTGGTCTGCGTGGACACGGTGACGCCCTCCAGGTCAGTGTCGAGGGCGCCCGTCTCCGGCTCGCGCGTCACGAGTGCGATCCCGATCGCGAGACCGAAGAGCGCGAGCACGATGACCGCGACCGCAGCGAGGATCCAGGCGAAGGCTTTCGGCATGAAACAACGGCCGGACGCACCGGCCGGGTCAGTGTGCCAGCAGCTCCGGAGCGGCCGGCGCGGACTCGGTTGCGGGCTCCGTCACCTCGCTGGTGGCGGGAGCGCGGGCAAGGGCTGCGCAGGCGAGGCCGATGACGCCCCAGGTGAGCGGATCCTCGAAGAACCCGGCATAGAGCAGCGAGTGGACGCAAAGGACGAGAAACACCGCCCCGAGTCCGACGCCGAAGGCGCGATCGGAGCGCGCGACGAGGACGAGCGCCCAGGCCGTGGCGGCGAGCAGCCATCCGTAGAGCACGAGCCCGATGACACCGAGCTCGGCCAGGATCGTGAGCGGCGTCGTGTGCGACGCGTTCCGGCTGGGCGAGCCCTTCTTCACGATCTCCGAGCTGGCTCGGGGCTGGCCGCCGATCCCGACGCCTGCGATCGGCCGCTCGCGGAACGCTTCCAGCGTCACCTCGACGAGACGGGAGCGTCCGCTCGTGACGTCCTTCGCAGAGCGTCCACCGATATTGGCTCCCGCGGCGCCCGCCGCAGCGAGCGTCACGGCGAGCGCGCACGCGAGCAGGACGACCCTCGTCCGGCGGTCGACGCCGACGACCGCGACGGCGAACGTCACGACGAACAGGGCGACGAAGCTGGACTGCGAGTACGAGTAGAAGAGCCCGAGGAAGAGGAACGCGACGAATCCGGTCGCTACGACCCAGTCGATCGTGCGCCCGCGACGGACGAGGATGGCGACGAGCAGAACGGCGATGGG
>DASTWH010000078.1:0-7228 GCA_035758735.1 Gaiellaceae bacterium | reverse complement strand
GCGCTCCTGACGAAGCCCAGCTCCGACGCCGAGTCCGGCGCCGTGCTCGAGGTCGTCCAGCGCGGCTACCGCGTCGGTGACCGGGTCGTTCGTCCGGCCAGGGTGATCGTCGCCGAATGACGAGCAACCCGTACGAGATCCTCGGCGTGGCGAAGAACGCGTCCGACGAGGACATCAAGAAGGCGTACCGCTCACTCGCGCGTCAGTACCACCCCGATGCAAACCCGGGCGACGCCGAGGCCGAGGAGCGTTTCAAGGAGGTGCAGGGCGCATACGACGTCCTGTCCGACTCCGAGAAGCGGCAGGCCTACGACATGTTCGGCCAGGCCGGTGCCCGGGGCTTCCCCGGCGACGGCGACACGGGCGGTATGCGATTCGAGGAGTTCGACCTCTCGAACCTCGGCGACCTTCTCGGGGGCATGTTCGGAGGTGGCGGGCGCCGCGCCGCGAGCCGGCAGCCCGTCCGAGGCAACGACCTCGAGACGCGCGTGCGCATCTCGTTCGAGGACTCACTCAAGGGCGTCCAGGTCCGCGTCCCGGTCGAGGCGGAGACGGTCTGCCATGTCTGTTACGGGACCGGGGCCGAGCCCGGCACCGTCCCGGTCACGTGCCCGCAGTGCGGCGGACGCGGCGTCGTCTCGGACTCGCAGGGGCTGTTCGCCTTCTCGCAGCCTTGCCCACGCTGCCGCGGCAACGGCACGATCATCGAGAAGCCGTGCAAGAACTGCCGCGGGAGCGGGCGCGAGCGGACGACGAAGCGCTACGCCGTGAAGGTCCCGGCGGGGGCGAAGACCGGGACACGGATCCGGCTCAAGGGCAAGGGCGAGGCCGGGTACAACAGCGGTCCCGCCGGTGACCTGTTCGTCGTCGTCGACGTCGACCCATCGCCCCTGTACGAGCGGCGCGGCTCTGACCTCGTGCTCGACGTGCCGGTGACGTTCGCAGAGGCCGCGCTCGGCGCCTCGGTCGAGATCCCGACGCCGGACGGCCTCGTCTCGCTGAAGGTGCCGAGCGGGACCGAGGGCGGGAAGCTCCTGCGGATCAAGGGTCGCGGCGTCCCCCACCTGAAGGGCTCCGGGAGAGGTGACCTGCTCGCGCGGGTCAACGTCACCGTGCCGAAGAAGCTCTCGAAGGCCGAGAAGGAGGCGCTCGAGGGCTACCAGAAGGTCTCGCGCGAGAACCCGAGGGAGGTGTTCAGCGCGTGAACGCATCGCTGCGCACGCGGTGGACGGCGGTCGTGGTGCTCGCGAGCCTGTACGTCGCCTTCAACGCGGTCGAGCTCGCCGTCGGCGCCGGGGGCTGGCCGCAGATCGTCGGGCTTCCGCTCGGCCTCGCCGTGGTCGCGTACGGGACGGCACGCCTCTTCGGTTGGGAAGGGATCGACCGCTGATGCCCGATCGTCCGAGATACATGATCTCCGTCGCCGCCGACCTCGTCGGCATGCATCCGCAGACACTGCGGATGTACGAGGCGAAGGGCCTCGTGCGTCCGGGTCGCACGCCGGGCGGCACGCGGCTGTACTCCGAGCTCGACCTCGAGCGGCTGCGCCTGATCCAGCGGCTCACCACGGAGCTCGGCCTGAATCTCGCGGGCGTCGAGCACGTGCTGCGCCTGCAGGACGAGCTCAACCGCATGCGATCCCGCATGGAGCGGCTCGAGCGCGAGCTTCGCGCCGAGATCGCCGACGTACACAGGTCGTACAGGCGCGACGTCGTGCTCTACGAGCCGGCTCGGCATCCGGCACCGAGGAGATGACATGGACTTTCAGAAGCTGACATTGAAGAGCCAGGAGGCGGTCGCGGCCGCGCAGGAGCTCGCGCGCCGCGCAGGCAATCCGGAGCTCACGCCCGAGCATCTGACGCTGGCGCTCCTCGACCAGGAGCTGCCGCGGACGCTCGTCGACCGAGCCGGCATCGGTGCAGCGACGCTGCGCGCGGAGGCCGAGGCCGGACTTGCCCAGCTCCCGAGCGTCTCCGGCTCGGCGGCGCAGCCGCAGGCGTCGGCGCGGCTCAGCCGCGTGCTCGACGGCGCGTTCGACGAGATGCGAAGGCTCGGCGACGAGTTCGTCTCGGTCGAGCACCTGCTGCTCGCGCTCGACGTCGTACCTCGAGACGCGCTCCTGCAGGCGCTCGAAAGCGTGCGTGGGGGGCAGAAGGTCACGTCGCAGGATCCCGAGGGGACGTACCAGGCGCTCGAGAAGTACGGCCGCGACCTCACGGCTCTCGCCGAGTCGGGGAAACTCGACCCGGTCATCGGGCGTGACGAAGAGGTCCGCCGTGTGATCCAGGTGCTCTCCCGGCGTACGAAGAACAACCCGGTCCTCATCGGCGAGCCCGGCGTCGGGAAGACGGCGATCGTCGAGGGCCTCGCGCAGCGGATCGTCGCCGGCGACGTGCCCGAAGGGCTGAAGGGGAAGCGCGTGTGGGCACTCGACGTCGGCGCGCTGCTCGCCGGGGCCAAGTACCGCGGTGAGTTCGAGGAGCGGCTGAAGGCCGTCCTCGCCGAGATCGAGAACGCCGCGGGCGAGGTCGTGCTCTTCATCGACGAGCTGCACACGATCGTCGGCGCCGGCGCCGCGGAGGGCGCGGTCGACGCGGCGAACCTCCTGAAGCCGATGCTCGCCCGAGGCGAGCTGCGGGCCGTGGGCGCGACGACCCTCGACGAGTACCGCAAGCACATCGAGAAGGACGCCGCCCTCGAACGGCGCTTTCAGCCGATCTTCGTCGGCCAGCCGTCGGTCGCGGACACGATCGCGATCCTGCGCGGCCTGAAGGAGCGCTACGAGGCGCACCACGGCGTCGAGATCCGCGACTCCGCGCTCGTCGCCGCAGCGGTCCTCTCCGACCGCTACATCACCGACCGCTTCCTGCCCGACAAGGCGATCGACCTCGTCGACGAGTCCGCGTCGCGGCTGCGGATGGAGATCGACTCGTCGCCCGTCGAGCTCGACGAGGCCGACCGGCGTGTTCGGCAGCTCGAGATCGAGCTCGCCGCGTTGGCGAACGAGACGGACGCCGTCCGCGAGCCGGTCGAACGCGAGCTGGCCGATGCGAAGGGGGTGCGGGACGAGCTCGGCGCGCGTTGGTCGCGCGAGAAGGAGTCGCTCCAGCGCGTCGCGGAGATCAAGCGCCAGATCGACGAGCTGCGCATGGAGGCCGAGCGCGAGGAGCGCGCCAGCAATCTCGCGCGCGTCGCCGAGATCCGCTACGGGATCCTCCCGGAGCTCGAGAAGGAGCTCGAGGAGCGCGAGCAGCGGACCGACGTCCCGATGGTGAAGGAGGAGGTCGACGAGGACGACATCGGCGCCGTGGTCTCCTCGTGGACAGGCATCCCCGTCTCCCGGCTGCTCGAGGGCGAGGTCGAGAAGCTCATCCACATGGAGGAGCGGCTCCACCAGCGGGTCGTCGGCCAGGATCAGGCGGTCGAGGCCGTCGCGAACGCGCTCCGCCGGGCACGCTCGGGCCTGCAGGACCCGAACCGCCCCATCGGGTCGTTCATCTTCCTCGGGCCGACCGGCGTCGGGAAGACGGAGCTCGCGCGCGCTCTCGCGGAGTTCATGTTCGACGACGAGCGCGCTCTCGTGCGGCTCGACATGTCCGAGTACCAGGAGCGACACACGGTCGCACGGCTGATCGGCGCGCCGCCGGGCTACGTCGGCTACGAGGAGGGCGGTCAGCTCACGGAGGCGGTGCGCCGCCGTCCGTACACGGTGATCCTCCTCGACGAGATCGAGAAGGCGCACGCCGAGGTGTTCGACGTGCTGCTCCAGCTGCTGGACGACGGGCGTCTGACGGACGGACAGGGGCGCACGGTCGACTTCCGCAACACGGTGATCATCATGACCTCGAACATCCGCTCGCCGAACGAGCTCCGCGACCGCTTCCGGCCGGAGTTCCTGAATCGCGTCGACGAGGTGGTCGTCTTCGAGGCGCTCACGCGCGAGCAGCTGGCACACATCGTCGAGCTGCAGCTCGAGCGGCTGCGCGACCGGCTTGCGGAGCGGCGGATCGCGCTCGACGTCACCGACGCAGCGAAGGAGCTACTGGCGGAGGAGGGCTGGGATCCCGCCTACGGCGCCCGGCCGCTGAAGCGTGCCATTCAGCGGCTCGTCGAGAACCCGCTTGCATTGCGCCTGCTCGAAGGCGACTTCGCGGAGGGCGACGGCGTGCGGGTCGATGCTCGAGACGACGAGCTCGTCTTCGAGTCAGCCCCCAATGCGGTCGAGGCCGCCGTCTAGGGGACGTCGTCGAAGAAGTCGGCTCCGCCGGTGACGGGCGGAGCGCCGTAGATGAAGAGGACGAGCTCCTCGTCGCTCGCGTTGCGGAGCTGCAGGATCGTCCCGGGCTCGACGATGACCGCGCTGCCCTTCTCGAGGACGCGGCGCTCCGGCGGCTCGCCGAGGTCGATGGTGAGCGTGCCGTCGAGCACGACGAAGACTTCCTCCTGCACCTTGTCCGCGTGACGCCGCCCGCGCGCGCCGGGTGGGTATCGCCAGAGGTTCGCGCGCGACTGCGTCATCACGTCCGACAGGCGGGCGACCTCGCGGCCGCTGTCGTCTCCACGGGGCTCCCACTCGAGTTCCCCCGCATGGAAGATCGAGAACGCCATGTACGCCAGTATCGCGCAGGCGTACGATCGGCCGACCATGGCCACCTCCGTCGTAGGGAGGGACGCCGAGCTCGCGTCCCTGCACGACTTCGTCGAACGCGTTCCGGCCGGCAGTGCCGCGCTCGTGCTCGAAGGCGAGGCGGGGATGGGAAAGACGACGCTCTGGCGCGCGGCCGTCGAGCATGCGGAGAACCTCGGGCTGACGGTGCTGCAGGCACAGCCGGTCGAGAGCGAGACCACGTTGTCGTACGCCGGCATCGACGACCTCCTGGACCCCGTGCTGGAGGAGGCGCTGCAGCCCCTCCCCGCGGTGCAGCGGCAGGCGCTGTCGCGTGCATTGGTGCTCGACGACGACGAGGGTGGGCCCCTCGACCCACGCGCACTTCGCGTCGCGGTCATGAACGCGCTGCGAGCGCTCGCCGTGAAACAGCCCGTGCTGATCGCCATCGACGACTCGCAGTGGCTCGACTACGCCTCGTCGGCGGGGCTGGCCTACGGGGTCCGACGTTTCCGCACCGACCAGATCGGACTGCTCCTGTCGCGTCGCTCCGGTCTCGAGAGCGCGTTGCTCGAGGAGCTCCTGCGGTCCCCTGCCGGCGAGCGGTTCACGCGCGTCCACGTGGGAGCTCTCGATCTCGTTGCGCTCGGCCGCGTCGTCCAAGAGCAGCTCGGCATGTCACTCCCACGTCCACTGCTCGCCGAGGTGCATGCGGCCGCGGGCGGCAATCCGTTCTACGCGCTCGAGATCGTCCGCATGCTTCAGCGCACCGGTGCCTCGATCGAGGCCGGTCAGCCGGTTCCGCTGCCGGAGTCACTCCACGATCTCGTCGACGACCGCGTGCGCGCATTACCCGCCGAAAGCCGCGACTTCCTGCTCGCGGCAGCCTCCCACGCGCATCCGACGATCGCGATCACCGAGGCTGCGACGGGTGTCGAGCGCGGCACCGGGCTCGCCCCCGCGCTGGACGCGCTCGTGGTCGAGCTCGACGGCGAGCGGATCCGCTTCACGCATCCGCTTCTCGCCGCCGCGGTCTACGACGCATCGTCACCGCTGCGTCGACTCGAGATTCACAGACGTCTCGCGGAGCTGCTCGAGGATCCGGAGGCGCGAGCCTGGCAGCTCGCCGCGTCGGTCACCGAGCCGGACGAGTCCATCGCGCTCGTGCTCGAGGCTGCGGCTCAGCACGCGCGCGACCGGGGAGCGCTTCGCCCGGCCGCGCTGCTCCTCGACAGGGCTTGCGAGCTCACGCCGTCGGAGCGGGCGGACGACGCGAATCGCCGCGCGATCGATGCGGCGTACCTGCACTTCGAGTCGGGCGACTCGCCACGAGCCGATGCCCAGCTCTCCGACGTGATCGGCCGTCTTTCCGCTGGCCCGCAGCGGGCGCGCGCCCTCGTCCGACTCGCGCGCGTACGCTCGTACCGCGCGCAACACGAGGCCGTGGAGCTCTTCCTGCAGGCGATCGAGGAGGCCGGCGAAGACCGCGAGACACTCGCCGTCGCCCACGAAGGCGTCGCGACGTGTCAGTTTCGGATGCGCGAGCGTCTTGCCGAGGCGGTCGAGCATGCCGATCTCGCGGCCCACCTCGCCCTCGAGCTCGGCGATCACGCGCTCGCTGCAGAGGCGCTCGGTTCGAAGCTCTTGCCCGAGACCCTCCTCGGGCGTGAGAGCGCCTCCGACACCCTCGAACGAAGCCTCGCGCTCCAGGACGCAGCGATCGACCGGCGGATCCTCGGCCAGCCACTCTGGATGGCCTCGGCGTACTGGTGGTGGACCGACGAGCACGTCAAGTCGCGGGACACCAACCGCGCGTCGCTCGAGAGAGCGCGCGAGCTCGGCGACGAGAGCTCGGCTCCGTACGTCCTCGCCCTTACTGGCTTCCTCGACTGCATCCTCGGCGACTACGAGCTCGCGGCCGCGAACGCGCAGGGTGGACAGGAGCTGGCCAGGCAGTCGGGGCAACCCATGCCGCTCGCATACAACCTCGCCGTCGAGAGCCTCGCCGAGGCCGAGCGCGGACGACCCGAGCATGCACGGTCAGCGGCCGAGCGTGCGCTCGATCTGATCCCCGAGACGGCGGGACGCCCGGCCGAGCTCACGGCGCGATGGGCACTGGGTCAACTCGAGCTCGCACTCGGGAACGCAGAGGGAGCTGCCGATGTGCTCGGACCGGCCGTAGAACTCGCTCGGCGCGAAAGCTTCGGCGAGCCAGGTGCGATGCGGTTTGTGGTCGACCACATCGAAGCCTTGGTGGCACTCGGCCGTCTCGGGGAAGCGGCGGAGGTGCTCGACTGGTACGAGGCACACGCGCGCCGACTCGTACGAGTCTCCGCACTGGCTGCCTGCCTACGGTGTCGAGGGCTCCTGGCGGCCGCCGAGTCGCGTGTCGCGGACGCGATCACCGCATATCGGAAGGCACTCGATCTGCACAACGAGGTCGAGATTCTGCTGGACCACGGACGTACCCTGCTCGCCCTGGGGACGGCCCAACGGCGGATGAAGCGGCGGCGCGAAGCCCGCGCGACCCTCGAAGAGGCGCTCGCGCTCTTTGAGCGCATCGGCGCGGCGCTCTGGGCCGAGCGCGCACGGGCCGAGCTGAAGCGGATCAGTGGCCGGGCG
>DASTWH010000034.1:0-2764 GCA_035758735.1 Gaiellaceae bacterium | reverse complement strand
TGGACCGGATCGCCGTAGAGCGGATCCTGGGACTGCAGGGCTCCGCCGACCATCTCGCCCTCCTCGTGGTACTCGGCCTCGGTGTTCACCGACCAGACGTCGTACTCCGTGCCGTCCAGGAGGTTGAGCGTCGCGAGCACCGCCGTCCACATGGAGTGATCCTGGTTGTTGTAGCGGTGGAGGCCGTTGCGGCCGCAGGTCCGCAGGTTCGAGAAGCCGGCGAGGTAGGTGCGCACCACGCCGAGGTGCTCGTCGTAGTGCGTGTCGTACATGGGATACGCCTTGGGCACGTGGACCTTCGCGCCCCCGAACACCTTGCTCGGGTCGATCAGGCCGATCTTGGCCAGCTCGTTCGTCGCGAGGTCGATCGCGTCGTCCTCGGGCATCTCCCAGATCTCGTCGCCCTCGAAGCAGAAGTACTCGACGCCGAGGCACGTCGTCCCCGGCCGCACGAGGCCGTCGCTCCAGGCGCCGTAGTTCTGCACCCGGCCGGCCCTGATCTCCGGGTCGTGGAGGTAGATCCAGTTGTCCGGGAACGGCGCCTCCTCGCTCGTCATCAGCGCGACGGTGCAGAAGTCGCGGTAGCGGAGCGAGCGGGCCGCCTCGATCACGTGCTCGGGCGGAGCCGGCTCGAGGCACTCGATCAGGTCGGCGAGCGCGAGCGTCGTGACGACGCCGTCCACCGAGTGCCAGCGCTCCGCGTCGCCGTCGCGGCTCACGACCGAGTGGACGATCCCGTCCCGGTGCCGGATCGACGTCACGCGGTTCTGGAGGCGCACGGGGATGCCCGCGGCCTCGACCTGGTCTGCGATCGTCTCCCACATCTGGCCCGGCCCGAGGCGCGGGTAGCGGAACTCCTCGATGAGGGTCGTCACGTGGTCCCGGCGGACGCCGAGGATCGTCAGCACCGCCTGGAGGAGCGAGAAGTTCTTGATCCGCTGCGCGGCCCAGAGCGACCGGATCTCCGAGCCGGGGATGCCCCAGACCTTGTGCGTGTACGTCCGGAAGAACGAGTCGTAGAGGCGCTTCCCGAAGCGCTGCGTGACCCACTCCTCGAACGTGTCGGCCTCGCCCTTGCGGGTCACCTGCGCCGAGAGGTACGAGAACGCGCAGCGGGCGGACTCCCAGAGACCGAGACGGCCCACGACGTCCTTGGCCGTCAGCGGGTAGTCGAAGTACTTCCCGTCGTAGTAGATGCGCGACATCCGCGGGCGCGTGAGGAACTCCTCGCCGAGGGCGTCCTCCCACAGCTTCCGGACCGGCTGCAGCTTCGTGAAGAAGCGGTGGCCGCCGAGGTCGAAGCGGAAGCCGTCGACCTCGACCGTCTTGGAGATGCCGCCCACCTGCGTGTCGGCCTCGAGCACGACGCCCGGCTCGCTGCGCTGCGCGAGCACGTACGCGGCGGTGAGGCCGGCGGGGCCGCCGCCGAGGATCGCCGTGCCGATCGACCGGCGGTCGCGGCCGGGCGTGCGACGGTCGCGGCGGCGCTGCAGGGCGACCGACGTCCGTGCGGCGCGCTGCGCCAGCTCCTCGGCGAGCTGCGCGTCCGGCACCTCGACGGGCACCGGGGCGCCGCCGGCGGCGAGGGACCGGTCGACCGCCTCGACCGCCTGGACGACGTCGAGCCCGAGCTCGGCGGACGACCGGGGCGTCGTGCCGTCGAGCACCGCGCTGCAGAAGTCGAGGATCTCGAGCGCGAGCGGCTCGGTGGCCTCGATCTTGGGGGAGAGGATGTCACCGGTGCGATAGGTGAGCCGGAACTCGCCGAACGTCTCCGGGTCGGGCAGCGAGGCTCCCGAGTCGAAGATCCGCACGGGCTCGCCGCTCGTGTCGTCGTAGACGACCATCTTCTCCGAGCCGACGATCGCCGTGCGGCGAAGCTTGCTGGGGGAGAGCCAGGACAGCTCGAGGTGGGCGATGGCGCCTCCGCTGAACTGCGCGTTGACGAAGGCGACGTCGGGCGTGTCGGGGATGACGCACGCGCGCGAGAGCGCGCTGACCTCGGTCGGCAGCATCCCGAGCCAGAACCGGAGGATCGAGAAGTCGTGCGGGCCGAGGTCCCAGACGACGCTGACGTCCGGCTGATGGAGGCCGAGGTTCACCCGGCTCATCGAGATGAAGTAGACGTCCCCGAGCGCGCCCTGGTCGAGGAGCTCCTTGATCTTCAGGACCGGCGGGCTGTAGAGGAACGTGTGCCCGGGCATGACGACCAGCCCGGCGTCCTTTGCGCGCTGGACGAGGTCGCGTCCCTCGAGCGTCGAGGCGCTGAGCGGCTTCTCGATGAACACGTGCTTGCCGGCCTCGAGCGCCGCCGCCGCGAGCGGGTGGTGCGTCGAGACCGGCGTCGCGATCGCGACCGCGTCGAGGTTCGGGTCGGCGAGCATCTCCTCGTACGCGGTCGTCGCCCGCGTGCCCGGGTACCGCTTCTCGTGCGCCGCGACGAGCTCCGGGCGCAGGTCGCAGACCCACGAGAGCTCCGCGCGCTCGCACCCGGCGATGTTCCGCGCCAGGTTGGGACCCCAGTAGCCGAGGCCGAGGAGCCCGATCCGCACCTGCTGGTCGCTCACGACGTCGCCGCCCTGCCCCGGAGCACCGCGATCGGCGTGCGCGCGAGGAGGCGCACGTCCAGCCCGAGCGACCAGTTCCGCGCGTAGGCGGCGTCGAGGTCGAGCGCCTCGCGGAACGTCGCGTTCGCGCGGGCGGAGACCTGCCAGAGGCCGGTCATGCCCGCGGGCACGAGGAACCGGTCGAAGTGGTGGGGCTC
>DASTWH010000358.1:0-16983 GCA_035758735.1 Gaiellaceae bacterium | reverse complement strand
GACGAAGCGGTCGTAGAGGCTCTGCTCCGTGCGCGCGTAGTTGAGGTAGTGGTCGACGACCTGGTCGCCGAAGGCGGCGCGCGCCATCGCCCCGGACTCGAGCGCGTCGATCGCGTCCCGCATCGTCGACGGAAACCGGTCGGCGTCGGACTCGTAGGCGTTCCCCTGCAGCGGCGGCGGCGCCTCGAGTCCCTCCTCGATCCCGTGGAGGCCCGCGGCGATCATCGCAGCGAATGCGAGGTAGGGATTGACGTCACCGCCCGGGATCCGTGTCTCGACGCGACGTGACGCACCGTGCCCCACGAGCCGGAACCCGCAGGTCCGGTTGTCGTTGCCCCACGCGAGCGTCGTCGGCGCCCAGCTCCCGGCCGCGTAGCGCTTGTACGAGTTGATGGTCGGAGCGAGGAAGATCGACAGCTCCTTGAAGCAGGCGATCATCCCGGCGAGGAAGCGGTCGAACAGCACTGGATCGTCGCGGAACGCCGGCTCGCCGTCTCGGAAGAGCGAGGCGTGGATGTGGCACGAGTTCCCGATCCACGACTCGAACGGCTTGGCCATGAACGTGATCGAGCAGCCGTTGAGGTTTGCGATCTCCTTCGCGCCGTTCTTGTAGATCACGTGGTTGTCGGCCATCGTGAGCGCGTCGGCGAAGCGGAAGTTGATCTCGTGCTGACCCGGCCATGCCTCCCCCTTCGAGGTCTCCACCCTGATGCCCGCGCCGTGCATGCCGTTGCGGATCTGGCGGATGAGGTCCTCGTCGTACGTCGTGGCGAGGATGTGGTAGTCGAGGATGTACGGCACGGAGGGCGTGAGATCCTCGTACCGCTGCGCCCAGGCCTCCTGGTACGTCTCGCGGAGGAGGTAGAACTCGAGCTCGGAGCCGGTCATCGGCGCGAAGCCCAGACCCGCGGCCCGCTCCATCTGCGCTCTCAGCACCTGCCGTGGTGACGGCTGAACGGGCGTCCCGTCGTGCCAGTTGACGTCGCAGAGGACGAGCGCCGTCGCCTCGAGCCATGGGATCCGGCGTAGGGTCGCGAGGTCGGGTCGCATGGCGAAGTCGCCGTAACCGCGCTCCCAGCTCGCGATCTCGTAGCCGGGGATCGGATCCATCTCCATGTCGAGCGCGAGCAGGTAATTGCAGCCCTCGACCGGGTGCTCGCCGGCCATCTCCTCGCAGAAGAACTCGGCGTGGAGCCGTTTTCCCATCAAACGGCCCTGCATGTCGGTGAACGCGACGACGACGGTGTCGATCGCGCCCTCCTCGACCTCTGCCTTCAACTCGTCCAGCGTGAGCACGCGGCGATCCTAGTGCGTTGGCCATTTGGTTGACATGTCAAGCCGAGAGTGCGCGTAATACCCGCCTGATACCGGCAGGCGACCCCTTGGAGGTCATATGAGCACTGGTCCGGCGCCCGGCAGCCCTCACACCTCGCAGGACGAGCAGATCCTGCACAAGCTGGGCTACGCGCAGGAGCTCTTCCGCGCGATGGGAGGGTTCCGCAACTTCGCCATCAGCTTCACGATCATCTCGATCCTCGCGGGATGCCTCACCTCGTACAACATCGGCTTCGAGCACGGAGGCCCGATGTGGGTCACCTGGGGCTGGCTGCTCGTCGGGCTGATGGCGACGATCATCGCGCTCGCAATGGCCGAGATAGCGTCGGCGTATCCGACGGCCGGCGGCCTCTACTACTGGGCGTCGAAGATGGGCGGCCCGGGCTGGGGCTGGGCGACCGGCTGGTTCAACCTCATCGGACAGGTCGCCGTCACCGCGGCGATCGGGTACGGCCTCGCACTCTTCGGGCAGGCCCTCTTCGACTTCTGGTTCTCGTACTCCGAGCACATGAACGACTGGTTCGGGGCGTCGTTCGACTGCTCGACCTACATCCTGTACGCGCTCTTCCTGACCGCGGCGGCACTGATCAACTTCCTCAACATCCGCCTCACATCGGGCCTGAACATGATCTCGGCGTGGTGGCACATGGTCGGCGTCGTCGTCATCGTGGCGATCCTGATCATCGTCCCGGACAACCATCAGTCGGCCTCCTACGTGTTCACGCAGACCATCAACAACTCGGGCTTCGGCGACGGGACGACGCAGTTCGGCCTCGCATTCCTGCTCGTGCTCGGGCTCGGAATGCTCCTCCCGCAATACACGATCACGGGCTTCGACGCGTCGGCGCACACGGCCGAGGAGACCCACAACGCATCGCGCATGGCCGCAACGGGGATGTGGACCTCGGTCGTCGTCTCGGTGATCTTCGGCTGGATCCTGCTCCTCGGTGTCACGTTCGCGATTCCGAGCACCGAGGGCGCGCTCGAGACGGTCAATGCCCTCGGCCTTCTCGTCCCCTGGATCTGGGCCAACTCGATGAGCCAGGACTGGGCAGAAGCGCTGCTCTTCATCTGCGTGGTCGCACAGTTCTTCTGCGTGACCGCCTCGGTCACCTCGGCGTCACGCATGATGTTCGCGTTCTCGCGCGACGGCGCGGTTCCCGGCCACCAGCTCTGGCGACGCGTCGCGAAGAACCGCGTCCCCCGCTGGTCCGTCGTCGGCATCTGGTTCTTCGCCGCCGTCCTCATGATCCCGGCCGTCTGGAACTACTTCGTCGGCTACGCAGTCGGAACGGCGATTGCGGTCATCGGCCTCTACATCGCCTTCATCATCCCCGTCTACCTCCGCTGGCGGAAGGGCGACAGCTGGGACGAGCCGCGGGCCTGGAGCCTCGGCAAGCACTACAAGTGGATCGACCCGCTCTCGATCGCCTGGGTCGCCCTCATCACGATCATCTTCATCATTCCGCTCTACAAGGTCGGCCTTCCCTGGGAGGACGACTTCGACTGGCGCTTCACCAACTACACGATCCTCTGGTTCGCGGGCATCGGGATCGTCTTCGGCGGCTGGTGGTTCGTGTCGGCGAAGAATTGGTTCAAGGGCCCGGTCCGCATGGGCACCGAGGAGGAGCTCGAGCGGATGGAGGAGGAGCAGCTCGGGCAGTTCGGGCTGCCGACCGAGACGTAGCGCTCGCTGCAAGACGCATCAGGGAGGGGCGCCGGTGGGCGCCCCTCCGCGTTTTCACGCCTCGAGCGCCGCCGCGAACGCCGGCGCCTCGGCCGTCCGGCGGAGTCGCTCGAAGTGCTCGCTCGCATACGCGTCGAAGTCGAAGTCGAGCTCGGAGACGGCCGACTGGACGACGCCCCACATCGCCTCCCGGAAGTCGGACATGAAGCGCATGAGGACGAGGGTCTCCGCGTCCCGGTCCCGCACCCCGCCGAAGTAGGCGCCGAGCAGCGTCGCGCTCGCGGCCTCGTCGAGCTCGTGGTTGATCGAGAAGTTCGCGAGGTCGAAGAAGCGGTCTCCCATACCGGCGTACTCCCAGTCGACGATCGTGAGCCGCTCGCCGTCGTCGAGGAAATTCGCGTTCAGCAGGTCGTTGTGGCACGGAACCGGGGCGTCCGCTGCACGCTTCGCCTCGATCCGGTCGGCGATCTGGTGAGCCCAGTCGTAGTCGGGGGCCACGCTGCCGCCACGAGCGAGCGCGGTGCCGCGATACGTCTCGACGACGCGGAACGAGTCGAAGGTCCCGGGAATCGGCGGCCCGTCGTGGAATGCCCGGAGCGCGGATGCGACGCGCTCGAGCAGGTCCGGCTCGGCCATCCGCTCGAGCGGCGGAATCACGCCCTCGACGAAGCGCGTCACGAGCCAGCCCTCGGGCTCGACGAATGCGATGACGTCAGGGCCGATCCCGGCGGCTGCGGCCGCCTCGGTCGCGGCGAGCTCGACGCCGCGGTCGATGCCGAGGAGATCCGTGTCCTTTCCCGCGACGCGACGCACGAAGAGCTCTCCGTCCAGCTCGACCTTGAGGTTGTGGTTGGTGATGCCGCCCCCGAGCACCTCGACGCTGGCCTCACGACCCGGCCAGACTCGCGCGACGGCGTCCTCGAGCGCGGTCATGCCCTGATCCTCTCGCCCTTCGGATCGAACAGGGGCTCGTCGGCGACGGAGCCCGGAACCCACTCGCCGAAGATCTCGACGGCCACCTCGGTGCCGACCTCGTGCTCAGCTGGGAGATAGGCGTACGCGATCGACGATCCGACCGTGTAGCCGTAGCCTCCGCTCGTCACGCGCCCGACGAGGGCGTCGCCGACCCGGACGGGCTCCGATCCGAGCGCGATCGCTCGGGGATCGGCGAGCGTGAGGCAGCGGAGCTTTCGCTCGGGCTCACCGGAATCCGCGAGCGCTGCACGGCCGACGAAGTCCTCCTTGTCGATCTTCACCGCGAAGCCGAGCCCGGCCTCGAAGGGCGTGTCCTCGGGGGTGATGTCGGCGCCCCACACGCGGTAGCCCTTCTCGATGCGAAGCGAGTCGATCGCCCGGTATCCGCCCGCCACGAGCCCGTGCTCGCGTCCCGCCTCCCAGATCGTGTCCCACAGCGCGAGACCGAACTCGGAACGGCAGTAGAGCTCCCAGCCGAGCTCGCCCACGTAGGTCACCCGCAGGGCGAGGCACGGAACGCGGCCGATCGCCAGCTCCTGGGCTCGCATGTACGGGAACGCCTCGTTCGAGAGGTCGGCGACCGTGAGCGGCTGCAGGATGTCGCGCGCTCGCGGCCCCCAGACGCCGAAGCACGCATGTGTCGAGGTCTCGTCCACGACCTGCACGGTGTCGTCGTCAGGGGCGTGCTGTCGGATCCAGGCGAGGTCGTGCTGGCCGAAGGCGGTGCCCGTGACGATGCGGAACCGGTCCTCGGCGAGCCGCGTGACCGTGAAGTCGCACTCGATGCCGCCGAGAGGGTTGAGCATCTGGGTGTAGGTCACGCGGCCCACGTCGCGCGCGACCCGATTCGCGCACAGCCGCTCGAGGAGGCCTGCGGCGCCTTCGCCGGCCACGAGGATCTTGGCGAACGAGCTCTCGTCGAAGATCGCAGCCGCCTCCCGGCAGGCGGCGTGCTCGGCGCCGACGGCGGCCGACCAGAGCTCGCCGGCCCATCCCCGTGGACGCAGCGACTCGTCTCCACGCGCCGCGTTCGGCTCGAACCAGTTCGCCCGCTCCCAGCCGGACTTCTCGCCGAACTCGGCGCCGAGTTGCTGGAGTCGCCCGTACGCCGGTGAGACTCGGAGCGGTCGTCCGGCCGAGCGCTCATGGCCTGGGTACTTGACGTCGTAGTACGTCTCGTAGATCTCGGTCGTGCGGGCGAGCGTGTACTCGCGGCTCCGGTACGCGAGACCGAAGCGGCGCGAGTCCATGTGCCAGACGTCGAGCGACGGCGTGCCCTCCACGATCCACTCCGCGACGAGCTTGCCCATCCCGCCGGCGCCCGCGAGCCCATGGGCGCAGAAGCCGGCAGCGACCCAGAACCCGCGGACGTCGGACGGCCCGAGGATGAACTCGCCGTCCGGCGTGAAGGCCTCGGGGCCGTTGATGAGCTTGACCACCTCCATCTCGGCGAGCGTCGGGACGCGGACGATCGCGTTCTCCATGAGCTCCTCGAAGCGCGGCCAGTCCTCCTCGAGCAGACGCGAGTTGAAGTCCGCGGGGATGCCGTCGAGCCCCCACGGCGCGCAGTGTCGCTCGTAGCCACCCATGATCAGTCCGCCCGACTCGGGACGGAAGTAGACGAGCAGCGACGGGTCGCGCATCGTCGGCATGTCGAGCGGAAGCCCCGACGGCTTCGTGATCAAATACTCGTGTGCCATCGGCACGATCGGGACGACCACGTCGACGAGTGCGCCGATCTCGCGCGCGTACATGCCTCCGGCGTTGACGACGATCTCGGTCTCGATCGCGCCCTTGTCCGTCTCGACACCGACGAGGCGCCCGCCGTCGACACGCAGACCCGTCACGCGCGTGCCGGTCGCAATGTCCGCCCCTCGCCGCCGTGCGCCCTCGGCGAGCGCGAACGTCAGCTGGCTGGGATCGATGTAACCGTCGGTCGGGAGGTAGGCGGCTCCGAGGACGCCCTCAATCGTCATCGGCGGAAACAGCGCCTGCGCCTCGGCTGCCGACATGAGCTCGAGCGGAAGCCCGAACGTCTTCGCCCAGCCCGCCTGCCGCGCGATCTCCTCCATCCGCTCGGGCGACGACGCGAGCCTGAGCGAGCCCACCTCGTGCCATCCGGTCTCGAGCCCGACCTCCGCCTCGAGCGACCGATACAGGTCGACGCTCTCCATCATCATCCTCGTGAGCGACAGCGAGCTTCGAAGCTGCCCGACGAGACCGGCCGAGTGGAACGTCGAGCCGCTCGTGAGATCCGCGCGCTCGACGAGGACGACGTCGTCCCACCCGAGGCGCGTCAGCCAGTAGAGGATCGAGCACCCACCGACGCCGCCGCCGACCACCACTGCCCTCGCCCGGTCGCGCATCGGAGGAGCCTAGTCTCGAACCGCTGCTCCTCCCAAACGGCCGCAAAGAGCGAGAGATTTCTTCACCAGACCCCCTTGATCGGACACGTCCGCTGTCATAGATTTCTGCCTGCGCCGAGCACGGGGCGCCGGTAGGACGAAGCCCCCCGAGGAGCACTACGCGGAAGCGGAAGGTTCGTCGGGAAGGTGGACGAAAGCGTTCCCGGCTCGGCGAACTTGCGCCCGGAGCGTCATCGCGTCCGGGCCTTTTTCTTCTCTCGGGTGACTAGAGCAGGCTCATCGAGTTGCAGTCGGGCCATTGCGAAAAGAAAAGAACGCAATTTGCGAGAAGTTGTGAACGGGACGTCTTGACGGCCCCATGGCACCTCCCTAGAGTCCGCGATGCACCGAGTACGGAGCGTCCGAGGTTGATGGCTCTCCGATCGGCGGCCGCTTCGGCGGCAGTCAGTCGGAAAGCCGGACGAAGGCGCCACCGGCTCGGTGCATTTCGTTGTGGACCGACGTGCCGGCCCCAGGAGGCGACGAGCTCCGACACCGCGGCGACGAGATCGACGCACGTTGCGAACGACGCCGGCCGGCCGAAGAGCACGAGGTCGCAAATTGCGGTCAATTCGGTCCGGGTGGTGCTTGACCGGTTGCCATCCGGTCCCTAGAGTCCCCGATGCACCGAGTACGGAGTGTCCAAGGTTGATGGCTCTCCGAGTGGTTGTCGCTTCGGCGGTGGTCAGTCGGAAAGTCGGACGAGGGCGCAACCGGCTCGGTGCATTTTTGCGCGCGGCTAGGCTCGCTGCATGCGCCGTCTTCTCGCCCTCGTCAGCTCGATCATCTTCGTCGACGCGCTCCTCTTCACGGCGCTCACCCCGCTCGTCCCGTCCTACGCCGATGAGTTCGACCTCTCGAAGACCGGCGCCGGGCTGCTCGTCGGTGCCTACGGGGCAGGCGCTCTGCTCGGGGGGATTCCCGGCGGCCTCGCGGCCGCGCGCTGGGGGCCGAAGCGGGAGGTCGTGGGCTCGCTCCTCCTGCTCGCGGTCGCGAGCTTCGCATTCGCGACGGCGGGCAGCGCGGCCGCACTCGGACTCGCGCGCTTCGTCCAGGGCATCGCGAGCACTGCGACCTGGGCGGGCGGGCTCGCGTGGATCTCGGTCGAGGCGCCGCGCGAGCGGCGCGGCGAGGTGATCGGCACGACGTTCGGCGTCGCCATCTTCGGAGCGGTCCTCGGCCCCGTGTTCGGCGGCCTCGCGAAGTACGCGGGCATCGGCCTCTCCTTCGGCTTCGTCGGCGTCGTCACACTCGCCTTCGCGGCACTCGCGATGTTCGCCCGGTCGGCGCGTCCCGAGACGCTCTCGCTGGACGGCCTGACGCGCGCGTTGCGGGACCCGCGCTACCTCGGCGGGCTGTGGCTGAGCCTGCTTCCGGCGCTCTTCTTCGGCGTCCTCGCGGTCCTCGCCCCGCTCGCACTCGACGAGGCTGGCTGGAGCACGATCGCGATTGCATTCGTCTTCTTCGCTGCCAGCCTCGTGGAGGTCGTCATGAACCCGGTGCTCGGGCGTTTCAGCGATCGTGCAGGCCGACTGCTGCCGATTCGCGTCTCCCTCGCCGCCGCAGGCGTCGCCGCCGCCGGGCTCGCGCTGAGTTCGGGCGCCGCCGCTGTTGCGGCACTCGTCGTCGTCGGGACGATCTCCTTCGGCAGCTTCTACACGCCGGGCGTGTCACTCACGTCCCACCGCGCCGACGCCGCCGGCCTGGCGCAGGGCCTCTCCTACGGCGTCATGAACACGTCGTGGGCGCTCGGCGAGCTCATCGGCCCGACGGGCGGAGGTGCGCTTGCCGAGTCCGCGGGCGACGGAGCGCCGTATCTCGTCGCGGCGGCACTCTGCGGGCTGACGCTGGCCGCCACGTACCGCGTCGCCGGGAGGCTGAGACCCCGTGAGGCGTGAGGACTGGGACGCGCGGTACGCCGGCGTCGAGAACCTGTGGGCGGCCAAGCCGAACCGCTTCCTCGTCGCGGAGGTCGCCGACCTCGAGCCGGGACGAGCGCTCGACCTCGCGTGCGGAGAGGGACAGAACGCGATCTGGCTCGCGACGCTCGGCTGGCAGGTCACGGGAGTCGACTACTCCGAGGTCGCCATCGCGAAGGCGCGCGGACGGGCCGAGCGCGACGAGGTCGACGCGGAGTTCGTGTGCGCCGACCTCGTGACGTACGAGCCGGGATCGAGTGTGTTCGATCTCGTCGTCGTCCTCTATCTCCACATCCCGTCGCGCGAACGGCACGTCGTGCTCGACCGTGCGACGGCGGCGCTCGCGCCCGGAGGCACGTTCCTGCTCGTCGGTCACGACACACTGAACATGACCGAGGGCGTTGGCGGCCCCAGCGATCCCGATATCCACTTCACGCCCGACGAGATCGCAGCCGAGCTACCCGACCTCGAGATCGTGAAGGCCGAGCGAGTCCTCCGCGACGTGCGCGGTCAGGAGCGCGACGCGATCGACGCGTTGGTCAGGGCGAGACGAGCGTGACGCGCTCGAGCTCCGCGGGAAAGCGCTCGAGCACCCAGCGAGCGTCGAACGGCTCGAGGCGGTAGTCCCGGCCGTTGACGAGCGCGTAGTCGCCCGTCCGCGGGTCCATCGGCAGACGCGACTCCACCGGGTACCAGAGGTTGTGGCGCTCGACGAGGTCGTTGATGTCGTCGAAGCGGATGCCGTGCGCACGTGCGGTCCACTCGCGCCGGAAGCGGTCGGGATCAGCCGCACATTCGACTCCCAGGGCGTCCCATGCCTCACGGAGTGTCCTCTCGAGCTCGGCGGTGCCCTGCTCGATCTCGCGGAGTCGGAGCATGTACGGGAGCGGGCCCCGCGTCGCGACGAGGTAGGCCTCGGCGGTGGGGCGAAAGGCGCGAGGTCGGACCGGAAGAGGCTTTCCCCGGAGCGGGATCGTTTCCAGGTCCTCGTTCAGCGCGGCCAGCTCGCGCCGCTGGCGGGGCGTCTCCGGGAGCACGACCCCCTGCCGCAGGATCGCGTCCCGCTCGGCCTTCTCCATGTCCGAATTACAGCTGGCCGGCGTGGGTCAGGGCGAGAGGAACCGAGCGAGCCAGGAGCGCCGCTCCGGGTCGGCCTCGTGATCGGGCTCGACCTCGACCTCGGGCGCCGGCTCCATGTCCCGAGGCGCTTCGAGCTCCGGCTGATCGGCGGCGTCCTCCGGCTCGTCCACACGCAGGAGCTCCTGCTCGCCGCGTCGCTCGGCGAGCCGCTCGAAGTCGCCGCGGATCGCCTCGCGCATCTCGTCGAGGTGGCTCTCCTCCGGCATGGCCGGACCTTCCAGCCGGGGAGGTGGAGTCCTGCGTCAGGAGAGGGGCGCGCTAGCCGGAGCGGCGCGTGCCGAACGTCGCCGTCCAGACGACCGCGTCGCCGCCATCGAGCAGTCCAGTCGCGCGTACCGGCGCGGCCCCGAGGTCACGGAAGCGGCCGTTCAGCATGTTCGCACGATGGGGCGGCGAGTTCAGCCACGCGTTGACGACGTCCCGCGCGGAGTAGTGGCCCCACGTCCCGGCGAAGAGGTTCTCGCCGAACGTCGAGTACCGGTACCCGGCGGCCTGCACATCGGACGTGAGGGCGGCGCCGCATGGCGTGTGGGAGAACTGCCTGCACGTGGCCACGCGCTCGCCCTTCAGCTCGGCTGCCAGGTGGAGCCTCGGGCGTTGCACGAGGCGCCTCCGCCGATCCTGCGCACGCGCGTAGTTCACGAGGCAGACGATCGCGCGCGTCTGCACTGCGGCCGGCGCGTTCGGGTCGCTCGCCGACGCGCAGGCGTTGTCTGGCGCGAGGTAGACGCTCGACGCACGCGTCGAGCCGTCGGCGCGTCCGACGACGAGAACAGCCAGCAACGACACGAAGGCAAATGCAATCGCGCCGACACGGACCGGGGCTGCCGCAGCCGCAGAAGTCACGGGTCGCACCGTGCCTCAGCTCCGACTGGGATCCTTCCCCAAACCGAGTGACATGTCGTCCCTCGATTCAGTGATCCTGCCCCTCGTCAGGGATCACTCGGGGAGCCTATCGTCTCCCCCGGGTGGTGCGTGCGCCAGGTGGCCGCAGCCAGCAAACCGAGGGCCAGCGTGGGCAAGACGGTCAGCGCGCGATACAGCAGCGTGGCGGCGACCGCTTCCGCATTCGGTGCGCCGAAGGCCACGAGGGCGCCGGTCAAGCCGACCTCGACGATCCCCACGCCCGCGGGCGTCAGGGGCAGAGCACCGAGGATCCGAACGAGCGCCCATGCGGCAAATGCCTCAATACCCGTGACTTCAGAACTGGAAACGCCGGTGGCGCGGAGACAGACGACCAAGAGCACGAACACGGTGAGATGCCCCGCGAGCGTCGCGACCGTGATGACATGCCACCGGCGCCGCAGCAGACCGAGCGCGCGTTCTCGAAATCGCACGAACGACTCGCCTGCCCATGCGACCGGCCCTCGACGGAAGAGGCGCAGGGCGCGGGTCACGAGCCGTGCTGCGAGGTCGCCGATGCTCTGTGCTCGCTGGGCGCGCGAGAGGACGAGCGCGAACCCGACCACGACCACCACGAGGACGGCCAGTCCGATCAGCGCGGCGGTCTGCAGCGCCCGGTGAGTCTCGTCCTCGAGGGTCAGGAGGGCGAGCGCGACCACGGGAAAGGCGAGGTTCGCGAGCTGGTTCCAGAGGCCCGTGATCGCCACGGCCAGTCCCACCGCGCCCGAGGGGAACTTCCAGGATCGAAGCATCGAGTACGACGCCGCCATGCCCACCGCCGCACCCGCGGGCGACACGATCGAGAGCGCCGTCGACGCCTGCGTCATCGCCATGCCTTCGCGATAGCCGAGCCCCGGCAGCGCTGCCATCCACGGCGGCGGGAAGGTCGCGAGATTCAGCACGACCGCGCCCGCGAGCAGCAACCAGTCCTGCCAGCCGAGTTCGCGGACGACATCGAAGACGTCGCGGTAGTCGGCGATCCGCGGCAGGACGAACGCGAAGACGAGGACGACGACGGCGATGGAGCCGGCCGCCCCGAGCATCCGCTTGTGGTTCTTCGTCAACCTGCGGCGGCGCGTCGCGGTGCCGTCCGACATCGGGTGGAACCTACCGTGCGACCGTCACCGTCACCGGAAGGAGCGCCCGATGAAGCGACTCTCGATCACGCCAGGAACCGCCGTCGCACTCATGGCGCTCTTCTTCGCCCTCGGCGGGTCGGCGCTTGCCGTGGGCGAGCACGTCTCGGGCCCATCGGTCGCCCAGCAACGCTGCACCAGCGGCGCCGTCCGCGGAGTCGCGGTCGTGACCGGCATCCCGAGCCAAGGAATCGCGAACATGCCGGGCAGCTTCACCGGCGCAGGCCAGTACTTCGGCCGGAAGTTCAACTGCACCGGGCGAGCCGTGCAGGCGCGCCGCGCGGAGACCGGGGTGTTCGAGGTCAGGTTCGTGGGGATCTCCGGTGCGAGTGCCGTGGTCAGCTCGACCGGGGACGCGGTCGCGTCCGTTCAGGCACTACCCGGCGGCGTCTTCCGGGTGATCTCGCACCCGGCGGGTCGGGACGACAAGGTCGAGGTCCCGTTCACGATCGTCCTGGTCTGATCAGGGCAGGCGCGGCGACACGAATGCGCCGACTGCGGTCCCGAGCAGCAGCAGCCCGGCTGCGATCGCGACGAAGAGCCACGTGATCTCGCTCTGACCCGTCTCGCGGCCGAGCCGGGAGCCGAGGTTCTTGTACGCGGCCTCGAGTGCGTCGGCCGTGCGTGCCTCGGAGAACTCCCCGCCCGTCGTCCTCGCGATCGCGCGCAGTGTCTCGGGATCGGGCGGGACCGGGATCACCTGCTGCGCGCCCGAACCGGGGAAGCCGCCGAACGGGCCGCGCTCGATGACGCCCTTCGGCGTGCCGAGCGCGATCGTGTAGACGGGGAAGCACGCCTCCTTCGCCAGCCTCGCGCCCTCGAGCGGCTGCAGCAGGCCGCGCGTCTGCGCGCCGTCGGAGAGGAAGAGGATCGAGACGGGGCTCCCCTCCTCGGGACAGGAGGTGGCCTGGGCGAGCGTGCGGGTGGTCGAGGTGCTCGCAGGGGCAGCGACGCCGTCGTCGTCGGACGGCGCGAGATCGGTCACCTGCCGGCCGAGGAGCACGGCGGTCTGAAGCGCGTCGCCGATCGCCGTTCCGCCGTAGACGAGGAACTGGTCGATGTCGGTGACCGCGGTGTCGACGAGCTCGTGGTCCTTCGTCGGGGGCGTCGCGACCTGCGCCTCCCCGGCGAAGACGACGAGCCCGACCCGAAGGTCGTCCGGCGCCTTGTCGAGGAACGTCCGCAGCGCTTCCTGCGCGGCGCCGAGCCGCGTGGGCTCCACGTCCTTCGCCTGCATCGAGCGAGACGTGTCGACGACGAGGATGACCGTCGCACGCTCCGTGAGCAGGCTGCGTTTCACCTCCGGGCGCGCGAGCCCCACGAGGAGCACTGCGAGTCCGAGCGCAACGAGAGCGGACGGGATGTACCGGAGCCACGAGCGCCCGGACACGACGGTCGCGAGGACGTCGACGTTCGTGTAGCGAACCGTGTAGCGCGCGCGCCGACGGTCCGCGAGGAGCCAGAGCCCGATTGCAAGAGCGAGGACGACGAGGCCGAGGAGCAGCCAGGGGCTCTTGAACGTCATCGCGACCTCGCGCAGAGCGCCTGTATCTGGACGACCGCCCGTACGCCGGCGATCTCGGCGTCACCGGTCACGCGAACGCTGACGCCGGTGCGTCCGACCGTCGTCGAGCCGGACACGCTGGAGACGAGGCTCGCGCTCGGCGGGTTCCGGGTCTCGAACGCGAATGCGTGCGTGCCACCCACGACGCGCTCGCCAGAGGCACAGCGTTGGACGACCGTGGTCGTCCCGGGCCGGACTCGCACGTTTCGCACACGTCGTGTCACGGGCTGTCCCGGCCGGAACGCCGTGACCGACGTCGGGACTCGCGTGCCACCCCCGGCCGCGGGGATGCAACCGATGAACGGCTTGAACGTCGGTGCGCGGTCTGCCCGTCCGACGTATGTCCCCCGGAACACGGCGGAGCGAGTCGTCGAGATACCCGGGTTCACGGGGCTCCCGAGCTTCCCGAGGAACTGGACGTCGATCCCGCGGACGCTCAGCCGCGCGTCGAGCCCGGCCACGATGTGGCCGCGCGGGCAGGTGAGCTGGTACTCGACGGGGACGCGGCTGGAGCTCGTGGACGCCGGGACGACGACCCAGGGCCCGGGGACGGAGACGCAGATCTGCAGTCCATCGCACTCGTTCGCGGCCCCTGCGGGCGCCGCGACCGCCAGTGCGGCAACGGCGACGACGACCGCCCAAAGGGCTCTCGTCCTCACGAGACACCCCGTAGGACGAACGCCGAGGTCACGCCTCCGATGAGCAGGAGACCGGCTGCGAGTGCCGCGAAGAGGTCGGTGATCTCGCGATCCTGCTTCTTCGTGCCGAGCCGCGAGCCGAGCTCCTCGTAGACCTGCTTCAGCTCGTCCGCGTCGGGTGCGGCGAAGAACTCGCCGCCCGAGCCCTTCGCCACCTGCTCCAGCGTCTCGGGGTTGGGAGGGACTCGGATGATCCTGCGGAACCCGCCCGTGAGCTCCTCCTCCACGACGCCTTGCGCCGTTCCGACGAGGACCGTGTAGATCGGGATGCCGAGCTTCTTCGCCTGCGCCGCCGCCTCCTCGGGCTTGATCCGGCCGCCGTCCTGCGCCCCGTCGGAGATGAGGACGACGGCGCGCGGCGGCTTCACCGCTCCTTCTTCCTTCGGCTGCCCGACGAGAACCGACAGCGCGACGGCATCGCCGATGGCGGTCCCCTCACCCGGCTTCAGCGTGTCGAGGGCGGTCGCGACGAGCCTGCGATCCTCGGTCGGCGCGACGCCGACGACGGCGCGCGTGGCGAACGAGACGACGCCGACGCGGAACTTCTCGGGCACCGCGTCGAGGAAGGTCTTGGCGGCGACGCGTGCCGCGTCGAGCCGCGTCGGCTCGACGTCCTTCGCCTTCATCGAGCGGGACACGTCGATCGCGAGGATGATCGTCGCCTCCTCCCGCGGCACCTTCACTGTCGCATGCGGCCGCGCGACGCCGACGATGAGGAACACGAGCGCGACGAGCAAGGTGAGCGGCGGGAGGTAGCGGAGCCTCCCGGGGCTGCGGTCGACGACGTTCGGGATGAGGTCCGGGTTGCCGAAGGCGGCCTGCGAGGCGACGCGCCGGCGGTCGCGGTCGATGTACAGCGCCACGAGGATCGGAAGCAGCGCGAGAGCGGCGAGCGCGATCGGCCAGTCGAAGCTCACGTGCGACTCCTGCGGAGGAAGGTGACGAGCGGACGGAGCCAGTCACCCGAGGTCGTGAGGACGATGTGGCGCACGCCGACCGACGACAGGGAGCGCGCGAGCTCGGCTCGCTCGGCGGAAGCCGCGACGGCGAACCGCTCGCGCAGGCGACGGCTTCGCGTGTCGACGCGCAGCTGGCGCCCCGTCTCCGGGTCGACGAGATAGAGGAGCCCGACGTTCGTCAGCTCCTGCTCACGGGGATCGCGCACCTCGACAGCTACGACGTCGTGATGGCCCGCGAGTTCGAGAAGCGGGCGCCGCCACTCGCGGTCGCCGCCGCGGAAGTCCGACACGACGACGACGAGCGAGCGCTGGCGCGCGAGAGCACCCGCCCGGCGGAGAGCGCCCCCCAGTGTAGTCGATCCCGGGCCGTCGGGCGGCGGCTCGGTGCGAAGCGCCGTCAGCAGCCCGACGAGGCCGACACGACCCTGCCGCGGCGGCAGCGCGCGGGGCTCCTCGCCACCGAACGTGACCACTCCCAGGCGGTTGCCGCGCCGCGTCGACAGGTGGCCGATCGCGACCGCGACGCCCTCGGCGACGTCCGCCTTGCGCCGGTCGGCCGTGCCGAACTGCATGGAGACGGAGGTGTCGAGCACGAGCCACGTCACGAGCACGCGCTCGGCGAGGTCGACGCGGACATGCGTCTCCCCGGTCCTCGCCGTCACGGCCCAGTCGATGCGTCTGACGTCGTCTCCGGGGACGTACGGCCTGATCATGGCGAGCTCCGTGCCCGCCCCGAGGAGGTTCGACCGGAAGTCCCCTGCGAGCAGCCCCTCGACGCGGCGGCCGATGGAGATGTCGAGCGCGCGCAAGAGCCCCTCGGCCATCGGGCCGGGGCCCGGGCGGGCCGGAGTCGGCCGCGAGAGGAGCGCGCCCGCGTTCTTCACGCGTCCGTCACGCAGCCGTCGCCCGCGCGAGATCGATCTGTGGCGTTGGAACCGCGGCGAGCACCTGGTCGAGGATCGAGTCGGGTGTGACCTCCTCCGCGAGCGCCTGGTACGACAGCACGAGCCGGTGGCGCAGCGCGTCGCGCGCGAGCGCCTGGAGGTCCTCCACGATCGCGTACTCGCGGCCGCGGACGAGCGCGAGCGCGCGAGCGCCCTGCACGAGGCTGATCGGGCCGCGCGGGCTTGCGCCGTACGAGATGTACTGCGCGAGGTCGGGAAGCCCGTGGGCAGCCGGCTCGCGCGTTGCGGTCGCGATGTCGACCGCGTAGCTCACGAGCGAGGGGTCGACGTAGATGTCGAAGACCGCGCGCTGCAGGGCTGCAAGCTCCTCGAGCGAGAGCACCTGCTTCAGCTCCGGATGGTCGACGAGCTGGCGCTGGACGACCGTCAGCTCCTCGTCGTGCTGCGGATAGCCGATGAGCACCTTGAGGAGGAAGCGGTCGATCTGCGCCTCGGGCAGCGGATACGTGCCCTCGGACTCGATCGGGTTCTGGGTCGCCATCACGAGGAAGGGCGACGGCACGGGATGCGTCTCGTGGCCGATCGTGACCTGCCGCTCCTGCATCACCTCGAGCAGTGCGGACTGCACCTTCGCCGGCGCGCGGTTGATCTCGTCGGCGAGCAGGAAGTTGCAGAAAACGGGACCGAGCTCCGTGTCGAACGTCCCCTCCTGCGGCCGGTAGATGCGCGTCCCGACGAGGTCGGACGGAACGAGGTCCGGTGTGAACTGGACACGGGCGAACGAGCCGCCGAGGACGCCCGCGGTCGTCTTGATGGTCAGCGTCTTTGCGAGCCCGGGCACGCCTTCGATGAGGAGGTGCCCCTGGGCGAGCAGGCAGACGAGCACCCGCTCGAGCATCGCGTCCTGTCCGGCGATGATCCGGCGGATCTCGAAGAGCGCCTGCTCGAGCTGCTCCTGCGCCTCGTCCGGGGTCGGAGCGGTCCGCTCCACGTTCTCGGTCATTCGTCGTCCCTTCTCTCGCGGCTCAGAGATCCATACGTAAGCACGGATGGTGGAGGTTTCCCGTTATCGGGTGGTGAAGCACCTGATCGGCGCGGGCTACGACCGCTGGACACCCATCGTGATCGAGCCCGTGTAGGCCGCTCCGGTGCGCGCGAGCTTGAGCGTCGAGCGCTTCCCACCGTTGCGATAGATGCTGTCGCCGGCATTCCTCGGGTCCCGGTTCGGCCGCCGGTTGTACGGGCTTCGCCGGTAGACGGCGTCCGTGACCGCGTCCGGGAAGTACAGCTGGCCCGTGTGCACGACGTTCCCACCGAGATGGACCATCGTATGGATGTGCACCGTGCGTCCCTGGTA
>DASTWH010000395.1:0-8467 GCA_035758735.1 Gaiellaceae bacterium | reverse complement strand
GGTTGTCGCGCGCCGTGACGGAGTAGGCCTTCGAGCCCTCCGGCAGAGGGCTCGACGCCGTGAGCACGGCAGTCTGGTACGCGTACGCAGATCCGGGACCGCACGCGCCGCACGCAGACAGTCCGACGGCGGTGAAGCTTGCGGTGACGGTGGAGACGTCTGCGGTGATCGACGAGGCGTCCACGCCGCTGGCGGCGCCTGCCCCGGTCGGAGAGTCCGTGACGTTCGCGTAGACCCGGTACGTCCCGGCCTGCCTCACGAAGCCTTGCGGGCTCGTCCCGGTCGTCGCGGCGACCACGGTCGAGACCGACGGGCCGGTGTCGTCGACGACCGCGGAGAAGCCGGAGGACGAGCTCGAGCTCCCGACGACGTCGCTCGCCGCAACCGAGTAACTCGTCGCCCCTTCGGCCAGCGGGCTGCTCGCGGTCAGCGCAGCACTCCTGTACAGGTACGTGTGGCTTCCGACGGTGCAGCCGCTGACGCAGCTCGCCAGAGGAACCGACGTCTGGCCGGCCGTGAGCGCCGAGACATCGGCGGTCACGGACGAGACGCCGTTGGCGTCGCTGACGTCCGCGTAGACGACATAACCGCTGCCTTGCCTCACGAACCCGGTCGGGCTCGTACCGGTCGTCGCGGCGATCGTCGATGCACCGATCGACGGCGCTGTCGTGTCGATCGTGAACGTCTGCGTGGTGACCGGGGACTGGACGTTCAGGGCGTTGTCCGTCGCTCGCGTGGCCACCGTGTACGACCCGTCGGCGGGGAAGTTCGCGGCCGGGAAGCCGTACACCCAGCTCGACGTCCCGCTTGCGAGGTTCCACACCTGGCTCGCGCTCGAGAACGCGCTCCCGTTCCAGTAGTTGCCCGACCCGCGACGGATGCTGACCTCGACGCCCTGCAGATCGCTTCCGCCCGCATCGGTCGCCGTTCCGCAGATGGTGCTGACGCAGCCCGCGTTCCACGTCGAAGCGCTGTAGACGGCACCGCTCGGAGATGCGATGACCGACATCGGAGCGGTCGTGTCCGCGAACGTGATCGACCCGACGCCGGTCGACGTCCACGTTCGGAGCGACGCCGTGACGCGGTAGTCGTACGAGCCGGACACGGGTGGCGTGTCGTCGCACGCGAGAACGTTGAACGGCTTCGGGCTCGTCCCCGTGCTGCACACGTGCGCCCAGGTCGAGCCGGCCGAGAGCTTCCGCTCGACGGTGAAGGTGACTTCGACGTCGACCGTGGGGACCGGCGGGTCGAGCGTCACGCTCGACCATGCGATGTGCGCCGTCCCGTACGTCGCAGTCGTCGCCGACGGCTCCGGCGACGTCAGCCCGGACACGACGGCGCTGGCGCCTCCTCCCCCGGGCGACGTCCAGAACGCGAGCGCCGCCACGACGAATGCGAGAGCACCCGCGACGCCGAGCGCGAGCACGAGCCATCTCCGCAACCGGAGACGCATCACGAGTGCGCGCTCCCCGAGTACGAGAGGGCGAAGCTCTTGCCCTTGCAGACGTCCTGGTTCCAGGAGCGATCGACGAAACCGATCCGCGGCGCGAGCGGATACGTGGTCAGAACGACCGAGCCGTGACCGGGGACCCGCAAGGGAGTGGCGGCGCTGATCCCCGACGGCTGGTCGAGCGCGATGTTCGGCTCGCTGGGGCAGCCCGGAGGCGTGCTGTCCTCCCCGATCTCGACGGCGACCGAGGTCACGAAGATCGCAGCCGCGTTCGGATTGCGGAGCGTCAGCACGATCGGCTGAGAGACGCCCGGTACGAGCCCGGTGACGTCGCCCGAGATCTCGAACGGAGCCGAGTCGCCGGCGGTCGAGCTCAGGCCGGATCCGGAAACCGCGCCGCCCGGGCCTGAACCCCCACCGTCATCCGGCGTCGCCACGACCGTCCACGAGTACGAGGCCGCCGGGCTCACCTCCTGGCCGGTGATCGCCCGCACCTCGAACGTGTGCCGACCGAGCGTGAGCGGCCCCTCGTAGGTGACCTGGCCGAAGACGCCGGATCCACAGTCCTCGCGTGCTCCGTCGAACGTGCACCGAAAGTCGGCCGTCCGGTCGTACGTGAACATGAACGCAGCGGAGCGCTCACGCGTCGGGTCGGTCGGAAGACCCACAGAGCTGATGACCGGCGCTCTCAGGGCGCTCGCGCCCATCGCATGAAGAAGGCCGATGCCCAGGAGCTCGGCGACGATGCAGAGCGTGACCAGGAGCCAGAGGACGAGTCTCCGTCTCCTTCGCTTCTCGCCGACCCGGGACACCGCTCTCCTCGCTCTCGACTCCGAAGGCACGCGAGCGGAGGGGCGGGCCGCAAGCCGCCCCTCCGCTCGGTCCTGCTAGTTGCTCGTCCAGTTGATGGTCAGCGACTTGTTCTGACACGCGTCCTGGTTCGTGCCGTCGTCGTTCATCCGAAGGGCCGTGGTCGTGTCAACGGTGTCTCCAGGCGCGATGTTCGCGTTCAAGTCGATCGTGTCGACCTGGAACCACGAGCCGAGACAGCCGCCGTTGTCGGCGACGGTTCCGGAGACGTCGTTCACGAACTGCTGACCGCTGCCGGGATTGTTCACGTGAACGTCGACGCTCTCGTCGCCACCGCCGGGGTAGAGATCCGTCCCGTTCACGTCACTTGTGATGACGACGCCGGTCGCCGCACCAACCGTGGCGTTGCCCGATCCCGACCCAGCGGCCGTGAAGTACGCAAAGGCGCCGATCGCCGACATCGCGATCGCGAGGACGGCGACGATCGCCACCCATGTCCGCTTGCTGAAGCGCTTCATCTCGTTCGTTTCCTCCTTCCCCTTTCGGGGGTCGCAGTGCCCCCGTCCGTCGTCACTCAGACGAGTGCCTCTCACCCCCTTCCGGGGTACTCCGGACGCCACTAGTCACCCCCTGTCCGGCCACGGACTACGGCGTGACCAGTTCCGGCGGCGGTGGCAGGCTTCCGGCATGGAGCAGGAGTCGATCCGGGTGACGCGCTCCGTCGTCCTGCCGGTGTCGGAGATCGAGCTGCGCGTGTCGCGCTCGAGCGGTCCGGGCGGTCAGCACGCCCAGAAATCGTCGACGCGCGTCGAGGCCGTCTTCGACGTCGAGGCGTCGAGCGCGCTCACCGACGTGCAGAAGCGGCGCGTCGTCTTGCGGGCAGGCGCCGTGCTCCGCGCGGTCGCGCAGGACGAGCGCAGTCAGCTTCGAAACCGTGAGCTGGCGACGGAGCGACTCGTCGAGAAGCTGCGCGCGGCGCTCGCGGTGCCGCGCAAGCGCGTGGCGACCAAGCCGAGCGCGGCAGCCCGGGCGCGGAGGCTGGAGGAGAAGCGCCGGCGCTCCAAGACGAAGGCGCTCCGGAGGCCGCCGGGCCAGGAATAGACTCGCCGCCGTGGACGTGCTCCGGCTCGCAACGCTGCTCCCAGAGCTCCCGCGCGAGCGGACGCGCCTCCTCGACAACCTCGGCCGCGTGCGTCGTGAGGTCGGCCCGATCACGATGGAGCTGTCCGACGCGCTCGCCGACCACATGAACATCCGCCGCGGCGAGGTGCACGAGGTCGTCTCCTTCTACTCGTTCCTGCAGGTCCCGACGGATGCCCTCCGCGTGTGCACGGGCCCCGTCTGCGACTGCTTCGGAGCGCGCGAGCTCCTCGTGTCCACACCGGGCGCGATCGAGGTCGCGTGCCTCGGCCACTGCGACCTCGCTCCGGCGATGACCCGCGGCGACGAGATCGTCCCCGCGGTGACCCACTCCACGAACGACGGCCCGTCGACCGGCCTCGGCACCGCCGACGCGACGCTCGCCGAGTACGAGGCCCGGGGCGGCCTCGCGCTCCTCCGCGACCTGCCATCGCTGGAGCGGATCGTCGAGGAGCTCAAGGCGTCGGGCCTCACGGGCTACGGCGGCGCGGGCTTCCCGACGGGCGTGAAGTGGGAGGCCGTCTCGCGCGAGCCTGGCCCGCGCTTCGTCGTCGTGAACGCGGACGAGGGCGAGCCGGGGACGATCAAGGACCGGTACGTCATGGAGCTCCGGCCGCACCTCATGCTCGAGCCCGTCGTCCTCGCCATGCGGGTGCTCGACGCCTCGGAGGGCTACATCTACCTCCGCGAGGAGTACGCGACCGCACGCGAGCGACTCCGGCTGGCGCTCGACGAGTTCCGCGCTGCAGGGCTCCTCGACGGACTGACGCTGGAGCTCGTCGTCGGCGCCGGCGCCTACATCGCGGGCGAGGAGACGGCGATGCTCGAGTCGATGGAGGGCAGGCGAGCGATGCCGAGGCTCAAGCCTCCTTTCCCGAGCCAGTTCGGGTACCTCGGACGACCGACGCTCATCCAGAACGTCGAGACGCTCGCGCACATCCCGGCGATCCTCCGGAACGGAGGCGAATGGTGGGCCGCGCTCGGAACGGGCGAGGCGAAGGGCACCCGGCTCTGGTCGGTCACCGGCGCGGTCGGGAGCCCCGGCTGCTACGAGGCGCCGAACGGGATCACGACGCGCGAGCTCGTCGAGGAGCACGCGGGCGGCTTCTCGGAGGACGTCGGCTGCGTGGTCCCCGGCGGCGCGGCGAGCGGGATCCTGCCGCCGGCGGCGCTCGACGCCCCGCTGACGCGCGACGGCCTGCACCAGTGGGGCGCGGGGCCGGGCTCGGCCGCGGTCCAGGTCTTTCCGGCCACGTACTCGCCGCTCCGCCTGCTCGCCGAGACGATGCGCTTCTTCGCCGAGGAGTCGTGTCAGAAGTGCACGCCGTGCCGGATCGGCAACCGCGCACTCCATCACCTCGCGGAGGAGCTGCAGCACGAACGCGCGGCGATGACGCGCGAGAAGGTCGACGAATGGCTGCTCGCCATGGAGAAGACGTCGATCTGCGGGCTCGGCCAGGCCTCGCCCTTCCCCGTGCGGAACGCGATGACCTACTGGCCGGAGCTGTTCGCCCCGCTCGCCGGGGACGCAGCAGCATGAGCGCGGAGCTCGCGCGGCTCATCGACGGCTTCCGGGTCACGCAGACGATCCATGCGTGCGTCGATCTCGGAATCCCCGACCTGCTCAGCGACGGGGAGCGGACGGCAGACGACCTCGCCGACGCCAGCGGAGCGGATCCGTCGGCGCTGTACCGCCTGCTCCGCGCCCTCGCGAGCCTCGGGATCCTCCACGAGGCCGACGGCCGCCGCTTCTCGCTGACGGAGCTGGGGCAGCCGCTGCGGACCGACGTGCCCGGCTCGCTGCACGGCTGGGTGACGCTCCAGGGGCGCGACTACCTCTGGCGGTCCTGGGGCAACCTCGCGAACGCGATACGCGAGGGCGAGAACTCGTTCCGAATGCTGCACGGCACCGACATCTGGACCTGGCGTGCAGAGCATCCGGAGGAGAGCTCGATCTTCGACGACGCGATGAGATCGATGACGAGCGGCGCGAACGCGGCGATCCTGGCCGCCTACGACTTCGGCCGCTTCGCGACGATCGTCGACGTCGCCGGCGGAACAGGGACGCTGATCGCCGCGCTGCTGGCCGCGCACCCCACGCTCCGCGGCGTCCTCTTCGACCAGGAGCACGTCGTCGGCGGCGCCGAGCCGATCCTGAGCGCAGCCGGCGTGCTGGATCGCTGCGAGGTCGTCGCCGGGAGCTTCTTCGAGTGGGTCCCCGAGGGCCGCGACGCCTACGTCCTGAAATGGATCATCCACGACTGGGAGGACGAGGAGTCGGTCGCAATCCTCCGAACCTGTCGCAGCGCCATGGGCGCCGACGCCGTCGTCCTGCTCATCGAGCGGGATCTCGGATCGCCGAACGAGGACGCAGCCGCCAAGCTCGCCGACCTGAACATGTTCGTCATGCCGGGCGGTCGCGAGCGAACCGTCGACGAGTACGCGGCACTGTTCGACGAAGCCGGCCTCCGACTCGCGGGTGTCCACCCGACGACGACCGGCCAGCTCGTCGTCGAGGCAGGGGTACAGTGACCGCGATGGTCGAGTTCACGCTCGACGGGAAGGCCGTCAGCGCGCCCGAAGGGGAGCTGCTCGTCCACGCAGCCGCGCGCCACGGCACGTTCATCCCGACTCTCTGCCACGACTCGAAGCTCGACCCCTACGGCGGCTGCCGCATGTGCGTCGTCGACGTCGAGGGCGCGCCGCGACCGCTGCCTGCGTGCGCGACGCGCGTCGCGGAGGGGATGGTCGTCTCGACGAACGGGCCCATCACGGGGTTCCAGAAGACGCTGACGGAGATGCTCCTCTCGGAACACCTGAACGCGTCGCCTGCCGGCCGCCCGAACGAGCTCGTCGACCTCGCGGCGGACCTCGGCGCGGACGCGCCGCTCGTCCTCCCGGACGCAAAGCGCACGGAGTACGACGACCGCAACAGGCTCATGGGCTACGACCCCGACGCGTGCATCCTCTGCGCGCGCTGCGTCCGGTACACGCAGGAGGTCATGCAGTGCTCGGCCCTGAGCCTCGAGGGGCGCGGCGGGCATGCTCGGATCGTCCCGACGTGGGAGCTCTCCTGGCTGGACACCGAGTGCGAGCTCTGCGGCGGGTGCCTCAGCGTCTGCCCGACCGGTGCGATCTACGAGAAGTTCGAGGAGGGCACGAAGACGCCCGAGCGCGCCCTCGAGCAGGTTCGCACGACCTGCACCTTCTGCGGTGTCGGCTGCCAGATCGACCTGAACCTCGACCCCGAGACGAAGCACATCGTCAAGGTCACGTCGAAGGACGAGTACCTCCCGAACGAGGGCAACCTCTGCGTCAAGGGTCGGTTCGCCTTCAACTTCGTCCACCACCCCGACCGGCTCACGCAGCCGCTGGTCCGCGGGGAGGACGGCGAGCTGCACCCGACGACGTGGGAGCACGCGCTCGACACGGCCGCGGCCGGCCTGAAGAAGGTCATCGCCGAGCACGGGCCGCAGGCGGTCGGCTTTCTGTCCTCGGCCCGCCTGACGAACGAGGAGAACTACCTCATCCAGAAGCTCGCGCGCACGGGGGTCGGGACCAACTCGGTCCACTCGTGCGAGTCGACCTGACACGCTCCCACCCTCTACGGCCTGGTCAGGTCGTTCGGCAGAGGAGCGAGCACCAACTCGATCCCCGAGATCGAGAACGACCGCTTCCTGTTCGTGATCGGCTCGAACACGACGGAGGCGCACCCGGTCCTCGCGCTCCGCATCAAGAAGGCGGTGCGCAAGGGAGCGACGCTCGTCGTCGCCGACCCCCGGAAGATCTGGCTGACGAAGCTCGCGAAGCGCCACCTGCAGCTGCGGCCGGGGACCGACGTCTGGCTCCTGAACGCGATGATGCACACCATCCTCGAGGAGGGCCTCCAGAACGAGGAGTACATCCGCGAGACGACCGACGGCTTCGACTCGGTGCGCGAGATCGTCATGCGGTACTCGCCAGAGGAGGCCGAGAAGATCACGGGCGTCGCCGCGGAGGACATACGCGCGACCGCACGCGAGTACGCGAGCGAGCGGCACGCCGCGATCTTCTACACCCTCGGCATCACCGAGCACGCCTGCGGCGTGGACAACATCTGGTCGCTCTCCAACCTCGTGCTCATGACCGGCCACCTCGGCTACGAGTCGACCGGGCTGAATGCGCTTCGCGGCCAGAACAACGTCCAAGGCCTGAACGACTCGGGCGCGAACCCGTCCTACCTCCCCGGCTACCAGGCGGTCGACGACCCGGAGATCCGGAAGAAGTTCTCGGAAGCCTGGGGGACCGAGGTTCCGGAGCGGCCGGGGTACCGCCTCGACCAGATCGTGTCGGGCCTGCACGACGGGCGCATCAAGGCGCTCTACCTCGTCGGTGAGAACCCGGCGCAGACGGAGCCGAACGCGCACCACGTCGAGGAGGGCCTGAAGGCACTCGACTTCATGATGTCCCAGGACATCTTCCTGAACGACTCGACGCGGAAGTACGCGGACGTCGTCCTCCCGGCGTCGAGCTTCGCCGAGAAGGACGGGACGTTCACGAACACCGAACGGCGAGTGAGCCGCGTCCGTGCCGGGGCGCCCCTTCCCGGCGAGGCGAAGGTCGACCGCGAGATCGTCATCCTCATGGCGAAGGCGCTCGGCGCGAACTGGCCCGAGTATCCGGACGCCGAATCGGTCTGGAACGAGCTCGCCGACCTCGCGCCGAACTGGTACGGGCTCCGCTACGACCGGATCGAGGAGAACGGCATGCAGTGGCCGGTCACGGATCTCGACCACCCCGGCACGCCGTACCTGCACGCCCCGCGGCCTGCGCTTCCGTCCGGCCGCGGCCGCTTCTTCCCCGTCGAGTTCCAGCCGCCGATCGAGGAGCCCGACTCCGAGTACCCGTTCGTGCTCACGACCGGCCGGACGCTCTACCACTACAACTCCGCCAACATGACGATGCGCGAGCCGGGCGTCACGGACAAGCAGCAGGCACCCTTCTTCGAGATCCATGCGGAAGACGCCGGCGCGCTCGGGATCGCGGACCGGCAGGTCGCGAGGCTCGTCTCACGGCGGGGCGACTTGG
>DASTWH010000386.1:0-10352 GCA_035758735.1 Gaiellaceae bacterium | reverse complement strand
CGCCGGGATGAAGGCCAAGGGGACGTACGGCCCGAATGGCGTCCTCGCCCAGCTGTGGGGCGGCCCGACCGACGCCAACGCGTTCTGGTTCAAGAGCGGCAACGACGACGTCCTGAACCCGCTCTTCCGTTCGAAGAAGGTCAAGAAGGGCCCCGCGAAGTTCGTGCCGGAGTGGGACGCGAAGAACGCGCAGACCATCTTCGAGCAGTTCCTCGTCTCCACGAACAACAACATCCAGGGCGCCGTCGCGGCGAACGACAACATCGCAGGCGCGGTTGTTGCGACGCTGAAGGCGAAGGGGCTCGACCCCATCGCGCTCTCGGGACAGGACGCGACGGTCCAGGGCGTCCAGAACATCATCTCGGGCTGGCAGACCAACACGGTCTACAAGTACGTGCCCACCGAGGCGAACGCGGCGATTGCCGCGGCGGTCGCCCTCTACAAGGGCAAGAAGCCGCCGTCCAACTCGACGCGGCCCAACAAGGGCAAGAAGCAGCCGACGATGGTGATCCCGGTGTTTTCGATCACCAAGGCGAACTACACCCGGCTCTTCAGGGACAGGTTCCTGAAGCGGAGCGAGGTCTGCTCCGGGGAGTACAGGCAGTACTGCAGGTAGTCGTGCTGGAACCGGGGGAGGCGTGTTCGCACGCCTCTCCCGTTCCTTCTTGGAGGGCCCGACACTCGTGAGCGACACACCACTCCTCGAGATCCGCGACCTCTCGAAGACGTTCGGCTCCGTGCAGGCGCTGACCGACGTCGACTTCGAGGTGCGCTCGGGCGAGGTCATGGCGCTCGTCGGCGACAACGGCGCAGGCAAGTCGACGCTCATCAAGTGCATCGCCGGCATCCACGGCTACGACTCCGGGACGATCCTCTTCAACGGCGACGAGGTCCATATCCACGGGCCGAAGGACTCGGCGCGGCTCGGGATCGAGGTCGTCTACCAGGATCTCGCGCTCTGCGACAACCTCGACGTCGTCCAAAACATGTACCTCGGCCGTGAGGCTCGGGACTTCCTATTCCGGCTCAAGGAGCCGGTGATGGAGCAGCACACCGTCGAGACGCTCAAGGGCCTTCGCGTCACGACGATCCGGTCGATTCGGCAGGCGGTCGCGACGCTCTCGGGTGGACAGCGCCAGTCCGTCGCAGTCGCGCGCGCGGTGATGTGGAACTCGAAGCTCGTCATCCTCGACGAGCCGACCGCCGCGCTCGGCGTCGCGCAGACCGAGCAGGTGCTCGAGCTCGTCAGGCGCCTGGCCGACCAGGGGCTGGCCGTCGTCCTCATCTCGCACAACCTCCACGACATCTTCGAGACCGCGACGCGGATCACCGTGCTCCGCCTCGGCCGCAACGTCGGGATCTACGAGCGTGCGGCGACGACGCAGCAGGAGGTCGTGCAGGCCATCACCGCCGGGATCCCGACGAAGGTCGCCGGCATCGCCGCGTCCGCGCCGGAGGTTGTGTCATGAGCACCGACGCCGAGATCGTCGCGCCCGGCATCGGATTGCCGGAGGGGGGCGACGCCGACGAGAGTCAGACCTTCTGGCAGCAGGCGCTCGGCAACGTCAAGTCGGGAAACCTCGGCGTCCTGCCGGTCGTCGTCGGCGAGATCCTGATCGTCGCGTACTTCAGCTTCACCGCCACGAACTTCTTCACGGCGTCGAACTTCGTCAACGTCATCCTGCAGATGGCGGGCGTGACGATGATCGCGTTCGGCGTCGTCTTCGTCCTGCTGATCGCAGAGATCGACCTCTCGATCGGGTTCCTGAGCGGCATTGCCGCGCTGACCGCCGCCGAGCTCCAGCTACCGGACGGACAGAACTGGCCCGGTTGGGCCTGCATCCTCGCGGCGCTCGCGGTCGTGGCCGTGATCGGCGCCGCGCAGGGCACCTTCGTGGCGAAGGTCGGTGTGCCGTCCTTCGTCGTGACGCTGGCGGGGTTGCTCATCTGGCAGGGCGTGATCCTGAAGGTCCTCCAGGTGCGCGGCGTGATCATCATCGAGGAGGACTGGATCAACAAGACCGCGACGTACTACTTCTCGGCCACCGTCAGCTGGATCATCGCCGCCGTCGTCACCGGGCTGTACGTGCTCGGCGTCCTCGCCGGCGTGGTCGGCAAACGGCGAGCGGGGCTCGAGATCCGCCCGCTGCCGATCATCGCAAGGGTCGTCGGCGTCGCCGTACTGGCTTTCGGCGTCGTCGCGGTCTGCACGCATGCGACGAAGCCGGCGGCATGCCCTGAGGGCACCCCCCTCACGGTGAACTGCACGCAGCCCCTCGGTCTGCCACTGGCTGCGGTTCTCATGCTCGTCTTCCTCGTCGCGCTCACCTACCTCGCGAAGCGGACGAGCTTCGGGCGCCACGTCTACGCCGTCGGCGGCAATGCCGAGGCGGCGAGGCGTGCCGGCATCAACGTCGCGCGCGTCCGGATCCTCGTCTTCACGATCTCGGGGATCATGGCCGGTGTCGGGGGCATCGTCCTCGCCGCGCGACTGCAGTCGGTGAACCTCAACGTCGGCGGCGGCACGCTGCTTCTCGATTCGATCTCCGCGGCCGTGATCGGCGGGGTGAGTCTGTTCGGAGGTCGCGGCGAGGTGCGGGGTGCCCTGCTCGGCTCGCTCATCATCGCGACGATCGCGAACGGCCTGAACATCGGCGGCTACTCGACGGGGACGATCTACGTCGTCACCGGAGTCATCCTGCTGGCCGCGGTGACGCTCGACACCATCGCCCGCAGGCTCCAGGAGCGCGCGGGCCGCTAAGCCCGCCCTCGTCAGCCGAGCTCGACGACCCGATCCGCCGCGACGTTCGTGCGGCGCAGGACGCGCCCGTCCGGCAGCCTGACCTCGAGCGCCCGCAGGCGCCGCGCGTTCGCGAGGCCGAAGTGGACGCGCGGGTCCTCCGCCGAGAGGTAGCTCGAGCCGGCATGGACCTCACGCACGAGCCGGCGCCCGCTCGGCAGCGTCGCGGTGACGACGGCGCCCGGTGCGAAACCGGCGAGCCGGACCTCGAGCCAGTGGCGGGTCGGCGAGTCGTTCCGGAGCAGGACGAGTGGGCCGCCGATCGAGTTGACCGCGACGTCCAGGTCGCCGTCGTTGTCGTAGTCGGCTGCCGCGAGGCCGCGACCGTTGACCGGAGCGACCCGCTCGAGCCCGACGCGCGGCCCGACCGACGCGAATCGCTCGACGCCGCCCGCTTTCGCGACGTTCTCGACGACCTGGACGCGCTGGGCGTCCTTACCCAGGCTCGTGACCGGGATCGCGCCGTTCGCGAGCACGAGGTCGAGATCGCCGTCGAGGTCGAGATCCGCCCACGAGACACCCCAGCCCGTGGAGCGCGTACCGATCGCCGCGGCGAGCTCCGGCCGGGCGTCGGCATAGGTGGCACCCACGCTCCGATACGCGGCGTGCAGCTGGCCGCGCGAGTTCGTCACGACGAGATCCGTTCGCCCGTCGCGGTTGACGTCGGCCGCGGCGATCCCCATGCCCGCATTCGGATCGGCGACGTGCTCGCGCCGGGCGACGTCCTCGAAGCGGAAGCCCAGATCGCTCGAGGAGTCGGCGACGTTCCTGTAGAGCTGGTTCGGGTCGGCGTCGTTGGCGACGTACAGGTCGAGGCGCCCGTCACGGTCGAAGTCGGTGAAGACGGCGCCGAGACCGTGCCCGACCTTCGTCTTCTCGATCCCCGCAGCCCGCGCGACCTCGCGGAACCGGGAGTGTCCGTCCGCGTCCTGCCCCTCGTTGAGGTACAGCAGGTCGCGGAGCGCGAGGTGGTTCGTCGGGAACCCGGCCGACGACTGCACGAGCGCGTTCGGATCCGTGTACGCGGCGACGAAGAGGTCGGGCCGCCCGTCGCCGTTCACGTCGCCGACGGCCGCGCCGGCGTGCCATCCGGGCGACGAGAGCCCGGCGGCCTGTGCGCCCTCGGAGAACGTGCCGTCGCCGTTGTTCCAGAGGAGCGCGTCGTACGTGTCCGTCGGGACGTTGTAGCCCGCTGTCGTGACGTAGAGGTCCGTGTGGCCGTCGAGGTCGAAGTCGCCCGCCGCGCAGCCGTTCCCGCGCAGCTGGAGATCCGCGCCGGAGCGGCGGCTCACATCCACGAATCGCCCGCCCTCGTTGTGGAAGAGCGCGCTGCGTGGGAGCCCGCCCTTCGCCTCCCACGTGGAGATGTCGGTCTGCGCGTACGAGTTGACGACGAACAGGTCGAGCCAGCCGTCGGAGTCGTAGTCGAGCCAGCACAGGCCGCCGCCCATCATCGCCGTCGTGTCGTTCGACACGCCGAAACGAAACGCGCCCTGGCGGAAGTCGAGCCCCACCTCGTGCGCGACGTCCGCGAAGCTGGCGCCGCCGAGCGTGCCCCCGCCCGTCGCGCCGGTCGCCGGTCCGAGCGGCAGACCGCCGACGGACGTGACGATTCGATACGTGCCGTCGTCGAGGAGGAGCTCGACGGTGCGCCTGAAGCGCACCGGCTCGCGACGGCTCACGAGCGCAGCCGGTGTGCGCCCGTACGTCGACGCCACGTACGTGCCCTGGAGGTTCGCGACGACGCTGGGAGGACCCTGGTACGCGCCGCGATGGAGGGTCAGGACCATGCGGTCGACGTCGTAGCTCGCGACCGTCGTCTGCTCGCTCGCTCCACGTATCTGGGCCCAGAGCGAGGCGAGCCACGTACCGCTCGCTCCGTCAGCCGCACGGGCGAGGTCCCGTCGTCGCAACGCCTCTGCCTCGATCTGCAGATCGGCGAGGACGTTGCGCGCGATCGTCTGCGCCGAGGACGCGCCGATCGGGGCAACGCCGTCGCCCTCCGCGACGACGATGTCGGGAAGCGGCCCGCCGCCCGCCTCGCTCGCCGCGGTCGTTTCCGGCCGGGCCGGGATCCCGGCTGCCACGACGAGCCCGGCGTACGCGAGCGCTCCTGCGAACGCGACCGTCGCGACGAGCCGACGGCGGGGCTGCCAGGCCCCGACGCCCGTGAGGCGACTCGACCCGAGGAGCGCGAGCGCACCCCTGACCGCACAGACTGCGAAGAGGGAGCCGAGGATCGCCACCTTCGTGGCGAACTCGGTCGTGAACGGCGCGATGAGCACGGTCGCGAGCAGGCCGACGCCGATCGCATAGACCCGGCGCCCGGCCCGACTCGCGGGGATGGTCTTCGGGTCGGTGATCATGAAGAACAGGAAGACGAGGATCTCCGGGGACGAGACGAGGAGCCACCAGAAGTCGGCGCCGGCGATCGGCCCGACGTGCCAGGCGGCCGTCATCTCGTGCCCACTCGCGGCGAGCACGCCGATCCCCGCGGCGAACGCCAGCCAGAAGCCGACCGCGATCCCGACGAGGTGGAGCCTGCGGAGGATGAGGAAGCCGCCGACGACGATCAGCACGAGCGCGACGACGAGTGCCGGCGAGAGCGGTCCCCACCAGAGCGCGAGCGGGTCGGCGCGTTCGGCGCCGAGCAGGAGGAAGCAGAGGACGAGGCCGAAGTTCGACGGGTTGAAGACGTGGTGGCCCCGGACGCGAATCACGTACTTCGAGAGGAGGGCGACCGCCGAGGTCCCGGCGAAGATCCACCAGCCCTTCATGCTCCACCAGTCGCCGTGCTCGGTGCCGGGCACGCGCAGGACGAACGCGACCCCGTTGCCGGTGAGCAGGGCGCTGGCCGGCCACATGATCACGCGCTGGCGCCAGAACGTCAGCCCGAACTCGAGCACCGCGGCGGTGACGAGCGAGACGAGGATCTGCGCGATCGACAGCTGGAAGTCGAACGCGACCTGACCGAGAACCTGCAGCGTGACGATGATCGCGGCGAGGTGGAGCCGCGGATCGCGGATCGTGGGCAGGAGCACCGGGTACGCGGTGCGTCCGATACGAAGTGTCGGCCTGTCGACGCCGACGGCGGCAGGCGCGCTCATGGCGCGCTCATGGTACTCCGGGCTCGACGAAGCCGAATGCGTCAAGATCGCCCTGTGAGGCTCGATCAGGCAATGGCGGCGACGGCGTTCGTCGTCGACAACGCGTCCGCGCCGGTCTCGGTCTTCGTCGCCGACGCTCACGGCGAGGTGGTGTCGGCCGCGACGATGGACGGCGCCGCCCCCGACACGCGCCTGAACGCACAGCGAAAGGCGTACACGGCCGCCCGCAGCGACGCGACGTCGACGGCCGCGCTCGCGGTCAAGGCACGCGACGACGCAGCCGAGCGGGCCAGCTTCGACCCCTTCTTCACGTTCTTCCAGGGCGGCGTGGCCGCCTTCGAGGGCGGGCGGCGTGTGGGAGCGATCGGCGTCAGCGGCCTGCCAGGCCCCGACGACGATGCCCTCGCGAGGCAGGCGCTCCAAGCAGCGGGTCTCTCGACCGAGGGCTGACCGACGCGGCTACCCTCTGAGGCCAACGAGGACGAGGGAGGACCATGAGGAGACTCGTCGTAGTGCTGCTCGCCGTCGCCGCCGTCGTTGCGCTACCGGCGGGAGCGGCGACTCCGAAGCTGCTCGGCACCGTCGGGCCGGGCTTCACGATCACGCTGACGAAAAAGCCGACGAAGGCGGGCAAGTACACGCTCGTCGTGAGCGACAAGTCGAGCATTCACAACTTCCATCTCACCGGGCCTGGCGTGAACGTGAAGACAGCGGTCGCCGCAGCTGGGTCGAAGACGTTCAGGATCACACTGAAGAAGGGGAAGTACACGTTCCTGTGCGACCCCCACGCCTCGACGATGAGGGGCACCTTCAGGATCAGATAGTCAGGCGCGAAGCTCCAGCGGCTCGACCGAGCCGCTGGAGATCCGCCAGCCGGCGAGCTCGTCGGTGCGGACCGTGTAGATGAGGTAGGGCCGGCCCGCCCAGAGGCCCACGTTCTCGACGTCCGTGCGCGAAGGGTGCGGTGGCGACGAGAGGTGGGAGTGGAACACCGCGAGCTCGAATCCCTCGTCCTCGAGGAACCACGTCTCCGGCGGGACGTCGAGCTCGAACCGATACGGCGACCCGGCGGCGTTGCGGCCGGCGACGTACCGCTCGGCGACGCCGTCCTTCAGGACGAGGAGGCCGCACGCCTCGTTCGGCGACTCGTCCCGTGCGTGCTCGGCCATCGCCTCCCGCACGGGAGCGGGGATCACCACCAGACGGATCGCCCCATCGCCGTGTCGACGTCCGTCGCATCCCAGAAGTCGGCCGAGAGGTACTTCCAACCGCCGTCGGCCAGCACGCAGACGACCACGCCCTCGTCGAGCTCGTCCGCGAGCCGCAGTGCGGCGTGGACGACGGCCCCGGACGAGACCCCCCCCAGCACGCCTTCGCGCTCGAGCAGGAGACGCAAGCCCGACACGGCCTCCGTGTTCGACACGAGCAGTTTCCGGTCGAGCTTCGACACGTCGAGGATCGGGGGGACGTAACCGTCCTCGAGCGAGCGGAGCCCCATGACCTCGTCTCCCGGCAGCGGCTCCGCTGCCGCCACGAGCACGTCGGGGAACGACTCCCGGAGCCGCTCGCCCGCGCCCATGAGCGTCCCACCCGTGCCGAGCCCTGCGACGAGCACGTCGACGCGGTCGAGAGCGGCGGCGATCTCGGCGCCGGTCCCTTCGTAGTGCGCACGGGGGTTGGCCTCGTTCGCGTACTGGAAGGGCATGAAGTACGAGGGGTCACGCTCGGCGAGCTCGATCGCCAGCCGGACTGCGCCGTTCGAGCCCTCCTCGCCCGGGGACTCGACGATCTCGGCGCCATAGAGCTCGAGTAGCCGCCGGCGCTCGGCGGTCACGTTCGCCGGAATGACGCAGGTGAGTGGATAGCCACGGAGTCGCGCGGCGAGCGCGAGGGCGATCCCCGTGTTCCCGCTCGTCGGCTCCAGGAGGCGTCGGCCCGGCTGCAGCTCGCCGGACGATTCGGCCGCGTCGAGCATCGCCTTCGCAATGCGGTCCTTGATCGAACCGCTCGGGTTCTGACCCTCGAGCTTCGCGTACATGCGGACGGACGGCTTCGGGGAAAGACGCGGCAGCTCGACGAGCGGCGTCGACCCGACGAGGTCGAGGAGGGAAGTCGGGGGTGCTGTCGTCCTAGCTTCCACCGGCCATCGCCGGCAGAAGGATCAACTGGTCGCCAGTGCGCACCGGCGTGTCCAGCCCGTCGCGCGTCCGGACGTCCTCGCCGCCGACGTACACGTTCACGAACGGCGCGAGCTCGCCGTCCTGGAGCAACTGCCCGGCGAGCGGGGGATAGCGCTCGATGAGGTCGTCGATCACCTCGGCGACCGTCGAGCCGTCGGCCTCCAGCTCGCGCGCGCCTCCGACCTCGGCGCGCAGCGTCGGGGGAATGCGGACAGCGGCCATCAGAGGTGCACCGGCGCGTTGCAGAACTCGACGTAGTCGACGTACTCCGTGATCGTCGGCGAATCGCCGCAGACCGGGCACTCGGGGTTCCGGCGTACGATCACCTCATCGAGCGTCGTCGAGAGGGCGTCGAAGAGGAGAAGGCGCCCGGCGAGGGAGTCGCCGCGATCGAGGATGAGCTTCAGCGTCTCGTTCGCCTGGATCGAGCCGATGATCCCGGGCAGCACGCCCAGGACCCCGCCCTCGGCGCAGCTCGGAGCGAGCTCCGGCGGCGGCGGCTGCGGGAAGAGGCACCGGTAGCACGGTCCGACCCCGGGTGCGAAGACGGTCACCTGACCCTCGAAGCGGAAGATCGACCCGTGGACGACCGGGATCCCGCTCCAGACGGAGGCGTCGTTGACGAGGTAGCGCGTGGGGAAGTTGTCCGCGCCGTCGACGATGACGTCCCAACGCTCCGAGAGGATGCGATCGACGTTCTCCGAGGTCAGGCGCTCCTGGTACGGCACGACGCGGACGTCCGGATTGAGCGCCTCGAGCGTCCGTTTCGCGGACTCGACCTTCGGCTCGCCGAGCCGGTCCGTCGAGTGGACGACCTGGCGCTGCAGGTTCGATTCGTCGACGACGTCGGCGTCGATGATTCCGAGCGTGCCGACGCCGGCCGCCGCGAGATAGAGCGACGCCGGTGAGCCGAGGCCGCCTGCGCCGACGAGCAGGACGCGCGCGTCGAGCAGGCGCTGCTGTCCTTCCTCGCCGACCTCGGGAATGAGCAGGTGCCGGCTGAAGCGCGCGCGCTGCTCCGGAGAGAGGACGCGGGGAATGGTGACTTCGAAGCCGTTCCGCTTCCAGTCGGCGAAGCCGCCTGCGAGGTTCACGACGTTCGAGTATCCGAGCTCCTCGAGCACCTTCGCCGAGAACGCCGACCGGCTCCCCGCCGAGCAGTACACGACGAGCGGGCGGGTCTTGTCGGGGACCAGCCCCTCGATCCGCTGCTCCAGCCGGCCGCGGCCGGTGTAGATCGCGCCCGGGACGTGGCCCTCGTCCCACTCGTCCGCCTCCCGGACGTCGACGAAGATCGATCCATCCGACGACTCCAGGCGCTCGTGCGCCTCGATGCTCGAGATCTCGTCGATCTCGGTCTTCACCTGTGCCAGCAGCTCGCGGTAGGTCGCCATTACTTTCGGAACTATAGCTTTGAGGTGCGGGCTATCGTCATGCAGTGTCCGCCAGGCGTCGAGTCACGCTCCTCGTCGGCGCAGCTGCGCTTGCCGCGGTCGCGGTCGTCGCGGTGGCAGTCGTCTCTTCCGACGACGGCTCCGCGGGAGCGGCTCAGACCACGACGACCGGGCTTCGCGAGGGCCGCCCGCCGCTCTCGTTCGCGCTCGGCTTCCGGAGGGACGCCGAGGCTCGCGATCTCATACAGGGCCAGAGCCTCTACGCACGCGGCGACGCTGCGGCGTCTGCCGCGCTCTTCGCGAAGCACGACTCGCTCGAGGCCAAGGTCGGCGCCGCGCTCGCGCGCTGGCCCGAGGGCTCGCTCGACCGGCTCGAGCAGCTCGCCAAGCTCTACCCGGACGCCGCCGTCGTGCAGCTCCACCTCGGGCTCGCCCGGCTCTGGGCGAACAGCGGGGACCCGGTCGAGGCGTGGCGTGCAGCGCTCGACTCGGAGCCGGACACGCCGTACGCCGTCGTTGCCGGCAACCTGCTCCACCCGGATCTGCCCCGGGGCCTGCCCGCGTTCATCCCGTCGTTCGCCGCTCCCGCCGCGATCACGAAGCTGCCTCCGGCACGCCAGCTCGAGGCGCTCCGCGTCGCCGCGGCTCACGGGGAGGTGCGCGAGCAGCTCCTCTATGGCGTCGGCCTGCAGCGGGTCGGGCGACCCCTCTCCGCCGCCCGGGTCTTCGACCGCGCGGCGCGAGACCATCCGAACGACATCGAGGCACAGGTGGCGAGTGCGGTGGGGCAGTTCGACAAGGACGCTCCCGCGCGGGCGTTCGGCCACCTGGGGCCGCTCTCCGGCACGCATCCGAACGAGCCGACGGTGCG
>DASTWH010000290.1:0-5097 GCA_035758735.1 Gaiellaceae bacterium | reverse complement strand
GTGATCGCGCCCTCGTTCGGCGACATCTTCTTCACGAACTCGGTGCAGATCGGGCTCGTGCCGATCACGCTCCCGCAGCCGGAGATCAAGGAGCTCATGGAGTCCGCCCTCTCGGGCGCCGATCTCACTGTCGACCTCGAGGATCGAACGGTCGCCGACTCGACCGGGCGCTCGTTCACGTTCGAGATGGACCCGTTCGTGCGCCATTGCCTGCTCAACGGCCTCGACTCGATCGCGCTGACGCTCCAGCACGCGGATGCGATCGGGGCGTTCGAGTCGCGGACGACGCAGCCGGTCGCGACGACCTCCCTCTAGCGGCGCTAGGCCGCCGCCGCGTCGCCGTCCCCGGCGACCTCGCGCTTCGTGAGGTCGAGGAGCCCGCCGAAGAGCTCGCGCAGCCCTTCGTCGGAGAGCGGCCCCCGATTCGCGCTCGCGAGGTCGGCGAGCAGCTGGCGCTCGCGGTCGGGGTCGAGGAAGGGCAGCCCCACCTCCTGCTTGTGACGCCGGAGCGCCGCGACGAGCTCGATGCGCCCGTTCACGGCGTCGAGGATCGCGCGATCGAGCTCGGAGATCTCGTCGCGCAGCTGCTGAACCGTCGGGTCAGTCATGGAGGACCTCCGCAGGATAGGAGCCGAAGACGCGCAGCAGGCGTGTGCGCTCGCGCAGCTCGGCGAGCGTCTCGCGCACGATCGGGTCGAGCGGGTGCCCCGTGAGAACGGCGTCGAAGCGGTACCGCCAGGGCGACTGGGGGATGGGCCGGGACACGAGTTGCAGGAGATCGATCTCATGTCGCGCGAAGGGCTCGATCGCACGGTGGAGCGCGCCCGGCTGATGGTCGGTGACGAACGAGAACGCCGTCCGCCACGGCTTGCCGTTCACGTCGAGGCGCATGTGCGTCGCGACCGACACGAAACGCGTGAACGCCTCGGGATGGTCGCCGACGTCCGAGGCGACGATGGCGAGCCCGTGCAGGCGTGCGGCGCGCTCGCTCGCGATCGCGACCTCGGCCGGGTCGCCGTGCTCGGCGACGTGCGCCGCCGCATCCGCGGTGGTGGCGGCCGCGATCGCCGTCGCCTGCGGCATGGAGGCGAGGAGCATGCGGCATTGGTCGAGCGCGACCGGGTGCGAGTGCACGGCCCGCACGTCCGCGAGCGGGATCGCCTCGGGCCCGACGAGGAAGTGCCGGATCGGGAGGACCGTCTCGCCCGTGATTGCGAGCGGCGAGTCGTAGAGGAGGTCGTGCGTCTCCGCGACGGGGCCCGCGAGCGAGCTCTCGATCGGCAGGACGCCGACGTCGATCGTCCCGTCCGCGGTCGCCTGCGTGACCGCGGCGAAGCTCGGCAGTGCGACGAGGTCGGCCGTCCCGGGGAACAGGCGGTCGCAGGCGGCCGCGCTGTGGGCGCCGTCGCGTCCGGGGTAGCCGACGATCAGAGCTGTCGAAGTGGGGGTGGGGTCGTGCATCCGTCCGTCCAGAGAGTCGAAGGGTCCGCCTCGATTCGATAGCTAGCCGGCGGAGGCGGGAGCGGAACGCCGACTAGCGCGCAAAGATGCGCGCGGCAAAGCCGAAGATGAAGAGCTTCGTGCAGGCGCGCGCCATGAAGGCCACAGGCTAGGCGTCTCGTCGGGCTTCGTCAACCGCGCTTCGGGTGTATCGTGCGCGAATGACCAGCCCGGCCCGTTCCGTCACCCCCGCTCGCCGGCTGGCCCTCCTGCTCGTCATCCTTCCCCGCTAGGGGAAGCGACCGTCGACATATACGAGCCGTCCGCACCCGTGGTGCGCCGTCGACCCGATCCGAGAAGGAGCGCTGCCCGATGTCCATGCCGCACTGGAAGTACCGACCGTACGCGACCGTCGATCTCCCCGATCGCACGTGGCCCGACCGCGTTCTCGACCGCGCGCCGATCTGGTGCTCCACCGACCTGCGGGACGGCAATCAGGCGCTCGTCAACCCGATGGACTCGGCCCGCAAGCGCAAGTTCTTCGACCTCCTGGTCGCGCTCCGCATCCGCGAGATCGAGGTCGGGTTCCCGTCGGCGTCGAAGACGGACTTCGACTTCGCCCGGCTCCTGATCGAGGAGAACCTCGTCCCGGACGACACGACCATCGCCGTCCTCACGCAGGCGCGCCCCGAGCTCATCGAGCGGAGCTTCGAGGCGATCGAAGGGGCGAAGCGGGCAATCGTGCACCTCTACAACTCGACGTCGGTCACGCAGCGGCGCGTCGTCTTTCGCCTCGACCGCGAGGGCATCACGGATCTCGCGGTACGTGGGACCCGGCTCTGCCGCGAGCTCGCGGCAGAGACGCCGGGCGAGGTCGTCTTCCAGTACTCGCCCGAGAGCTTCCATCACACCGAGCTCGACTACGCGCTCGAGATCTGCGAGGCGGTCGCCGAGGAGTGGGGCCCGACGCCGGAGCAGAAGATGATCGTGAACCTGCCGACGACCGTCGAGCAGTTCCCGCCGAACGTCTACGCCGACCGCATCGAGTGGTTCGGGCGTCACTTCACGAAGCGCGACTCCGCGATCCTCTCCGTGCATCCCCACAACGATCGCGGCACCGCTGTGGCGACGGCCGAGCTCGGACTCATGGCGGGCGCCGAGCGGGTCGAGGGGACGCTCTTCGGCAACGGCGAGCGCACCGGCAACGTCGACCTGATCACGATCGCGCTCAACCTCTTCACACAGGGAGTCGACCCGGAGCTCGACCTGTCCGCGATCGACGAGGCGCGCGCGGTCGTCGAGGAGTGCAACGAGCTCCCGGTGCACCCTCGGCACCCGTACGTCGGCGAGCTCGTCTACACGGCGTTCTCCGGCTCGCACCAGGACGCGATCAAGAAGGGCATGCACGCCCAGGAGCGCTCCGGCACGGACGTCTGGGACGTCCCCTACCTGTCGATCGACCCGAACGACGTCGGCCGCAGCTACGAGGCCATCATCCGCGTGAACTCGCAGTCGGGCAAAGGCGGTGTCGCGTATCTCATGCAGGTTGAGCACCACCTCGACCTGCCGCGCGGCCTACAGGTCGACTTCGCCCAGAAGGTCCAGGCGATAGCGGATGCCCGGGGCGGTGAGCTGACCTCGAGCGAGCTCATGGACTCGTTCGACGAGCACTACCTCGCCCACGTCACGCCGCTCGAGCTCGTCGGTCACTCCCACTCGAGCGAGGGTGGAGCCGACCGGATCGCCGCGAATCTCCTGGTCGACGGGGAGGAGCGGATCGTCGAGGGTGAAGGCAACGGCCCGATCGACGCGCTCGTCAATGCGCTTGCCCGCGGGCTCGGTGTCGAGCTCCACGTTCTCGACTACCACGAGCACGCGATGAGCCGGGGTGAGGACGCAACCGCGGCCGCCTACGTCGAAGCGGACGTCGCCGGCGACGTCGTCTGGGGCGTCGGCATCCACCCGTCGATCGTCACGGCGTCGCTCCGCGCCGTCCTCAACGCGGTGAACCGGGCGCAGGCGCTGCGTGCGGCGCAGCAGGCCGTCGCGACGGCGTTCGACGTTGCCGGCGACTCAGTCTGAGCCGAGGCCGAAGGCGGTCTGGAGTGCGCCCACGGCCCGCTCCAGGTCGCCGCGCGGGATCAGGCACGAGATCGTGATCGGCGACGTGGAGATCATCCGCAGGTTGATTCCCTCGTCCGCGAGGGTCCGGAACATCCGCGCGGTCACGCCGGGGTGAGAGCGCATGCCCGCCCCGACGAGCGCGACCTTCGCGAGGTCGGTGATCTCGACGGTCTCGAACGGTCCGATCGCCGCCTGGGTGCGCTCCAGCGCTCGCCTCGCACCGTCCACGTCGTCGGCGGGGACGGAGAACGAGACGGTGGCCGCCCCGTGCACGACGTCCTGGAGGATCGTGTCGACGTTCGCATCCTCGGCCGCGACGGCCTCGAAGATCGCGGCGGCGATCCCGGGCCGATCGGGGAGCCCGCTCAGGTCGAAGACGACCTCGTTCTCGGAGTGCGTGACCGCGGAGACGATCGGCTGCTCGAGGCCCTCCGCGCCATCGCGCCAGGCTGCTGTGCTCACGTCCGCTCCAGGGCGGACACGACGGCGTCGGAGACGTCCGACGTCGTCGCCCGTCCGCCGAGGTCGGGCGTCGGGGTGTTGGTGAGGGCGGTCTCGACCGCGGCCTCGAGCGCCGCGGCCTCGGACGGGCGACCGAGGCCGTGCTCGAGCATGAGCGCGGTCGAGCGCAGCATCCCGGCCGGGTTCGCGATCCCGCGCCCTGCGATGTCGGGCGCCGAGCCGTGGACAGGCTCGAAGATCCCGGGGCCTCCGTCGCCGAGGCTCGCCGACGGTGCCAGCCCGAGCCCGCCCGTCATCGCGGCGGCGAGGTCGGAGAGGATGTCCCCGAACATGTTCTCCGTGACGATGACGTCGAACTGCTCGGGCCTCAACGCGAGCTGCATGGCGGCGTTGTCGACGAGCATGTCCTCGAACTCGACGTCCGGGTAGTCGGGAGCGACGTCGTGGACGACGCGGCGCCAAAGCCGCGACGTCTCGAGCACGTTCGCCTTGTCGACCGACGTGAGCTTCCCGCCGCGCGTGCGTGCCAGCTCGAACCCGCGGCGCACGATTCGCTCGACCTGGCTCGGGTGGTACTCGCACGTGTCGAAGACCGTCCCGTCGTCGCGCACCCCGCGCTCCCCGAAGTAGAGCCCGCCGACGAGCTCCCGGACGATCAGCAGGTCGATCTCGCCCTCGCGCGCCGGCCGGAGGTTCGCGTAGACGTCGAGCTCGGCGCGGAGCCGGAGCATGCCCTGCTCAGGCCGGACGTCGGCGGCGTCGAAGTCGGGATGGCCGATGGGTGCCTTGAGCACGGCATCGGCTGCACGGCAGGCCTCGAGCGTCGCGGGCGGAAGCGAGTCACCGGTCCGCCGGATCGCGTCGGCGCCGAAGAGGTGATCCTCGAGCTCGACGTCGGGCGCGAGCACGCCGAGCACGCGCTGAGCGACGGCCATCACCTCGGGCCCGATGCAGTCCCCGGGCAGGCAGGCGACACGTCGCACGCTCATGGCGCAAGCCTATGCCGCCGATCCGCTCGGCCTGTCGCGAACGCAGGGCCGCGTCGCCCTCAGCCGGTGTTTCGGAGCGCGG
>DASTWH010000286.1:0-2136 GCA_035758735.1 Gaiellaceae bacterium | reverse complement strand
ACCGGCGGCCCGTGGGAGCTGCGCCGCACGATCGTCTCGGTGCGCGTGAACCCCGCCTCGCCGTACCGCGTCGCGCGGGTCGAGGACGGCGCGCTCGGGCTCTCGCTCGACGGCCGTGCGGTCGCGGCGGTGGGCCTCCCGCCGATGCCCGAGTACTACCGCCACACGCTCGCGAACGGGAAGACCGTGATGGAGACGGCCCCCACGATCCAGTGGGGGTACCTGATCTACCTCACCGTGCTCCGGCTCTGCCAGTACTTCGGCGCCAAGGAGGAGTGCGGGTTCTGCGACATCAACCACAACTGGCGCCAGCACAAGCGCGAGGGGCGGCCGTACACCGGCGTCAAGCCCGTCGCAGACGTGCTCGAGGCGCTCGCGCTGATCGACCGCTACGACACCGAGCGGACGAGCAAGGCGTACACGCTCACCGGCGGCTCCGTGACGAGCACGGTCGACGGGCTCGCGGAGGCGGACTTCTACGGCCGGTACGCGCAGGCGATCGAGGAGCGGTTCCCCGGCCGCTGGATCGGGAAGGTCGTCGCGCAGGCGCTCCCGCGTGAGGACGTGCAGCGCTACAAGGACTACGGGATCACGATCTACCACCCGAACTACGAGGTCTGGGACAAGCGGCTCTTCTCGCTGATCTCGCCGGGCAAGGAGCGCTACGTCGGCCGCGAGGAGTGGCACCGGCGGATCCTCGACGCGGCCGAGGTCTTCGGCCCGCGCTACGTGATCCCGAACTTCGTGGCGGGCGTCGAGCTGGCGAAGCCGCACGGCTTCGCGACCGTCGACGAGGCGATCGCGTCGACGACCGAGGGGCTCGACTGGTTCATGAGCCGTGGGATCACGCCGCGCTTCACGACCTGGTGCCCGGAGCCGACGACCCCGCTCGGCCGCGACAACCCGGACGGCGCGCCGCTCGAGTATCACATCCGCCTGCTCGAGGCCTACCGCGCGGCCCTCTCCCGGCACGGCCTCAAGCCGCCGCCCGGCTACGGGGTGGCGGGCGCGGGCAACGCCGTCTTCTCGGTGAGCTCGTTCATGGACACGCTCGACCCGGACGAGGTGATGGTCGAGGAGGCGGTGCCGGCGTGAGCCGTCTCACGGTCGAGGATGCAGCCCGCCTCTGGCACGAGGCGAGCGACGACGAGCTCCGCGACCTCGCGCGCGCCGCGCGCGCCCGCTTCCACGAGCCCGACCGCGCGACGTACATGGTCATGCGGATCGTCAACTACACGAACGTCTGCGTCGCCCAGTGCGACTACTGCGCCTTCTACGTCCTCCCGAACGAGGACGGCGGCTACGTGCTCGACCGCTCGGAGGTGTTCGCGAAGATCGACGAGCTGCTCGACGTCGGGGGCGACCTCGTCGCCTTCAACGGCGGCTTCAACCCGAAGCTGCCGCTCGACTTCTACTGCGACCTCTTCGCCGCCGTGCGGGAACGCTACGGCGAGCGCGTCGAGTTCTACGCCCTCACCGTCGCCGAGTTCGTGTTCCTCGCCGACCGCGCCGGGCTCTCGCACGCCGAGGCGGCCGCGCGCCTGCGCGACGCGGGCGTCCACTGGATCACGGGCGGCGGCAGCGAGATCCTCACCGAGGACTTCCGGAAGCGGCACGCCAAGTTCAAGTACACGGTCGCCGAGTACCTGGAGGCGCAGCGGGCGATCGTCGAGAGCGGGATGCGGACGACCGCGACGATGGTGATCGGCTTCGACGAGACCCTCGAGGAGCGGCTCGAGCACCTGCAGCGGACGCGGGACTTCCAGGACGCGTGCCTGCGCGACGGCCTCGACGGCCTCTTCTCGTTCCTCTGCTGGACGTACAAGCCCTACGGGACGGCCTTCGGCGGTCGCGAGATCGAGCCGCGGGAGTACTGGCGCCACATCGCCCTCTCGCGGGTCTTCCTCGACAACATCCCGCACATCCGGACGTCCGTGCTGACGCTGAACGAGGACGCGTTCCGCGCGCTCGACTACGGCGCCGACGACTTCGACCTCCCGATCGAGGACGAGGTGACGCAGAAGGCCGGCGCCCGCATCGACCTCGACCTCGAGGGCCTGCTCGCGATCCCGCGCGGCCTCGGCTCCCGGGTCGACTACCGGCGCGCCGCGCGGCCGCCGGCACTCGCCACCTCGA
>DASTWH010000249.1:0-2141 GCA_035758735.1 Gaiellaceae bacterium | reverse complement strand
ACTCCACATGTCCGACATCCTGTTGCGACCGATCATCGCGATGCAGGTCGCGGTGCATCAGCTTCGGGAGCGGGAGGATGGCCAGACGACGACCGAGTACGCGATTCTGCTCGGCTTCCTCGCAATCGCCATCATCATCGCCCTGTTCTTCCTGAGAGGCGTGCTGCGCAGCCTGTTCTCCGCTGCGGCTTCGAGCGTCTCGCGGGCACCGAACAACTAGCCGCCAGCTCGAACGTGCGGATCGGGAGGGCCTGCCTCGGCAGGCCCTCCCCTGCAATTGGGGCGCTTTCGTCATCGCCCCAGCTGGAGCCGATCGGCTAGTGGGAACCCACCCATCGGCCGGTTGTGGGAACCCGCATTCCCGCGGAATCTGAGCTAGCCCAGCATGTAGCGGGCGATTTCGTCACACGCAGGGGCCGAGCGCCCCCCGACCGGAGGAGACTCCACATGTCCGACATCCTGTTGCGACCGATCATCGCGATGCAGGTCGCGGTGCATCAGCTTCGGGAGCGGGAGGATGGCCAGACGACGACCGAGTACGCAATTCTGCTCGGCTTCCTCGCTATCGCCATCATCATCGCCCTGTTCTTCCTGAGAGGCGTGCTGCGCAGCCTGTTCTCGGCCGCGGCTTCGAGCGTCTCGCGGGCCCCGAACGGCTAGCGGCCCGAGCAAGACCCGCCGTCGCGAGATGCGACTGCGGCAAGCGTGCGCCGGCCCGGTTACCCCCTCGACCGGGCCGGCGCATACGCTCTTCTGAAGAGGCACCTCCGAGTCGAGTCCCTCACCCACTCGGGCGAGGGACTCGACTCAAGGAAACGGCGCGCGCATCCGATAGCCGACGCGAGGCCCAGTGCGCGCTCGACACTTCATCCAGGACCGTGCCCGTCAAGGCCGTGAAAGCGGCCAGGCGATGGTCGAGTTCGGCCTCATCCTCTTCCCTCTCCTGCTGCTCGTCGTGGGGATCATCCAGTTCGGGATCGCGCTCAACTACTGGCTCGACATGCAACGCATCGCGAACCAGGGTGCGCGTTGGGCGGCCGTCAACAACTGGCCCCCGGACTGCCCCCGTGGCTCGACGTCGTGCGCGAGCCCGAACACGCTCCAGGAGACGCTGCGGAAGCAGATGCTGACCGCCGGCCTCGCGACCAACCCGAGCACGAGCGTCCAGGTCTGTTACCCGAACGGGACGAAGCTCACGGGTGATCCGGTGCGCGTCTCGATCTCGAGCAAGTTCAACGTGCTTCCGATCCTTGGTTTCGGCGGCCTCGGCCTTCGGGCGAAGGCGACGATGCGACTCGAGCACACGCAGGATCCGTTGAAGGGCGGGCTCATCACGGGCGAAGTGACATGCACGTGAGAGTGGCCGGCGCGCGTTCCGCGCGCGAAAGCGGACAGGTCGTCGTGCTCTTCGGACTGCTGCTCCCGATGATCTTCGCGATGGGCGCGGTCGTCCTCGACATCGGCAACTGGTACGTCCACAAGCGGCACTTGCAGACCCAGGTCGACGCAGCTGCGCTCGCCGCCGCACCGAGCTTCACGGGCTGCTTCCACGACGCGGCCTCGGCGAACCTCGCGATCGCGAGCTCGGCGCTCGCGTACTCCGGCGACACCGCGCGGGACACCACAACGGTCAACCAGCAGATCCAGGTGCCCGGCGCCGTCCGGGTGACGCTCAACAGCCAGCGGTACTGGGAGGCGGGTGACCCCACCACACCGACGACGAACGGCTACGGGACCACGTCGAGCCCCGTCGGCGACTACAGCGCCGGCACGCCATGCGCGACGAGCACGCTCGATGTCAAGGCGACGGACGTCGATGTCCCGAAGCTCTTCTCCTGGCTTGCGATTCGGCCCGACATCAAGGCGCACGCGAAGGTCGAGATCCACAAGGTCAGGGAGGAGATGGGCTTCCTGCCGCTCGCCGTCCCGGAGATCGATCCGAACTTCGTCTATGCGATCTTCGTCGACTACGCGGCGAATGGGACGCAGACGCCGATCCGGGTGCAGGAGCTCAAGAAGGACTCGACGTACGGTGGCACCACGTTCCCCTACTCGGCGTGGGTGCCGAAGACCGAGTTCGAGGCCCCCGGCAACACGCAAGTGACGCTCCCGGCCAACGCACCAACGGGCGTCGTCATCCT
>DASTWH010000180.1:0-7923 GCA_035758735.1 Gaiellaceae bacterium | reverse complement strand
CTGGCTGGCGACCTTCGAGCAGCCCGCGACGCTCGAGTACCGTGGACTCACCGTCTGCAAGACGCAGCCGTGGGGAGTCGGGCCCGTCGGCCTCCAGCAGCTGGCGCTCCTGCAGGGCTTCGACCTCGGTGAGTTCACGGCCGCAGAGCTCGTCCATGTCGTCGTCGAGTGCGGGAAGCTCGCGTTCGCCGATCGCGACGCCCTCTACGGCGACTCCGCCGAGGTCCCGCTCGAGACCCTGCTTTCGGCCGACTACACCGCCGAGCGTCGCAAGCTCGTCGGCGACGATGCCTCGGCCGAGTACGTTCCCGGCCTCGGGCGTCTCCCGAACCTGCATGCGGCCGAGGCGACCGCCGGCTCGGGCGAGCCGGGACGCGGCACGTGTCATCTCGACGTCGTCGACCGCTTCGGAAACATGATCTCGGCGACGCCGAGCGGCGGGTGGCTCCACAGCTCACCCCTCATCGCTGCGCTCGGGTGGCCGCTCGGGACGCGGGCGCAGATGTTCTGGCTGGAGGAGGGTCTTCCGTCCTCGCTCGAGCCCGGGAAGCGACCCCGGACGACGCTGAGCCCCGGGCTTGCGCTTCGTGACGGCGGGCCGTACCTGGCGTGGGGCACGCCCGGCGGCGACCAGCAGGAGCAGTGGGCGCTCCACGCGTTCCTTCGCCACGTCGACCTCGGGCTGGACTTGCAGGCGGCGATCGACATGCCGGAGTTCCACACGGATCACCTCATCTCGTCGTTCTTCCCGCGCGGATTCGCGCCGAAGTCGGTCGCGGTCGAGTCGCGGTTCGATGCGCGCACGATCAGTGACCTCCAGCGCCGCGGTCACGACGTGACCGTGTGGCCAGCATGGTCGGCGGGACGGGTGAGCGCCGTCGCGCGCGAGCCGGACGGCCTCCTCCGCGCGGGAGCGAACCCCCGCGGCATGCAGGGGTACGCGGTGGGGCGATGAGCGACCGGACGCGCACGTACAGCTGGGAGGACCCATTCGCGCTCCACGACACGATGGCCGGGCGCTCGGGGCTCGAGCTGATGCAGATGATGGCCGCAGGCGAGCTTCCGCCGCCTCCGATCGCGAAGACGCTGGACTTCCGCCTGGTCGAGGCCAGCCACGGGCACGCGGTCTTCGAGTGCGAGCCGGCCGAGTTCCACTACAACCCGATCGGGATCGTCCATGCCGGCCTCGCGTTGACGCTGATGGACTCGGCGATGGGGCTCGCGTTCGTGACGACGCTCGACGAGCCGATCGGTTGGACGACCCTCGAGGTGAAGGCGAACTTCACGCGGGCGCTCACGGTCGACACCGGCAGGGTGCGCTGCACGGGCTCGGTCGTCCATCCTGGCCGGCGCGTCGCGACCACCGAGGCGCGGGTGGAGGACTCGAAGGGGCGACTGTGCGCTCATGGCACGAGCACGATCCTCGTGCTCGACACCTCGGCCGGGTAGCGGCCACGGCCTCCTACGCGACGACGAGCGCGTCGCGCCCCGAGCGCTTCGCCTCGTAGAGCGCCTCGTCCGCACGTGCAACGAGCTCGCTCGCGGACTCACCCGGATCCCACTCGGCCAGCCCGATCGAGCACGTCTGGCCCTCGGGCGTGAGCGTTCGCAAGCGGTCGAGGACGACCTCCGCCTCGGACGCGGCACAGCTGGGAAGCGCGACAGCGAACTCCTCGCCGCCGTAGCGGGCGAGCGTGTCCGTCTGTCTGAGAGCCGTTCGCCATGCCGCCGCTGCTGTCTTGAGGAGCCGGTCGCCCGCCTGGTGCCCGTGCTCGTCGTTGAACGCCTTGAAGTGATCGAGGTCCACGACGGCCACGCACAGCGGTCGGTGCGTGCGGCTCGCATACCCGACGGCGCGCTTCATCGTCTCGTCCCAGGCTCTGCGATTCGGGAGGCCAGTGAGCTCGTCCGTCTCGGCCATCTTGCTGAGGCCTGCGAGGAGGTCGGCGCGCTCGATCGCGACCGCCGCCTCGATCGCCAGCAGCATCACGGCTTGTGCGATCGGCTGGTCCACGCCCCGGACGTGTCGATCCCAACCGACGCTGAGGACGCCGATCGTCGTGTCGCCGCGGACGATGGGCTCGAACAACACGGAGACGGCGCCGGCCCGGCGGACGTCGTCCTGGGGCAGCGTCCCGTCGCCGCGGGCGTCCGCCGAGAAGTACGTCGTTCCCGTCGTGAAGGCGGTGACGCTGCCGGACGACTCGGCGAGGCTGAAGCGGGTGCGCCCGAGTTCCGGCCCCGCGTGTCCGGTGAGCACCAGGTCGCCGTAGCCGTCGGGCTCCCAGATCGCGGCGAAGCTCGCTCCCGCGATGTCGAGGGTTGCGCGGCAGATGTGCTCTCGCGCGTCCGCGTCGGCGGTGAGGGCTCGCGCGATCCCGGCGATCGCTCCGATGGTCCGCTCGTGCTCGCGGGCGATGCGCGTCTGCGAGCGCTTGTCGCGCATGATCGACTCGATGGAGAAGCCGACGATGACGGCGACCGCTGTCCACAGGAGCGCCCGTCGCCAGTCGCTCGACGTGTAGGCCTCCGGATCGCCGACGAGGAGCGGAAGGATGAAGACCGATGCCCCGACGCCGATCCCGAGCGCGACCTCGCGACGGCCGAGGTTGAGGGCGATCCAGATGACCGGCAGGAGCGCGAGCGGGGCGTAGCCCGAGACCGAGCCGTCGCTGGCCTCCCGGAGGAGCGCGACGACGACGAAGTATGCGAGGGGCGGCACGACGTAGGTCCAGCGGGGAAGTCGCGACCAGGGCGTCAGCACGCCGATGGCGGCGATGACGAACGTCAATGCGGCAGCGACCCAGACGTACGACCAGTCGTCGGGTCGCGGCGGTATCGCCGTCGCACCGAGCGCGAAGATTCCGACGGCCGCGAACGGGAGGAAGCGGCGCGTGATCTTCGATTCGAGCCCGCGATCGGGGGCCATTGACCCCAGATCGGCTGACGGCGACCGGGTCTTGAGGACGAGCGCGCTACCCTGAGGGAGTGCGTCGCGATGGCAAAGGCACCTCGCTGTCCCCGGTATCCCGGCGGCGCCGCAGCGCGTAGCTGACGAGCGCCGCGATCTCGCCTCCGCCTCCCTAGACTGGCGCGCCATGGAATCGCGGTACGACCCGACCGCCTCGGAGTCACGCTGGCAGGAGGCCTGGGAGGCCGAAGGCCACTATGCGGCCGGCGCGGGCGCACGTCGCGACGACACGTACGTCATCTGCGTGCCGCCGCCGAACGTGACCGGCGACCTCCACATGGGGCACGCACTGAACGGCTCGATCCAGGACGTACTCGTCCGCTGGCATCGGATGCGCGGATTCGACACGCTCTGGCAGCCGGGGTACGACCACGCAGGGATCGCGACGCAGAACGTCGTCGAGAAGGAGCTCGCCAAGGAGGGGCGGACCCGTCAAGACATCGGGCGGGAGGCGTTCGTCGACCTGACCTGGGAGTGGCTGGAGAAGACGGGCCGCACGATCATGGGCCAGTTCCGCCGACTCGGATGCTCGCTCGACTACTCGCGCGAGCGGTTCACGATGGACGACGACTACGTCCGGGCGGTCGTGACGTTCTTCGTCCGGCTCTGGGATCGAGGGTGGATCTACCGCGCCAACCGCATCGTCAACTGGTGCCCGTTCCACCAGACCGCGATCTCCGACCTCGAGGTCGTGCACGAGGAGATGGACGACACGCTGTACACGATCCGGTACCCGTTCGCGGACGGAGACGGCCGGGACGGCGTCTCGGTCGCGACGGTGCGACCAGCCACGATCCTGGCCGACGTCGGTGTCGCCGTGCACCCGGACGACCCGCGCTACCGCGAGGCGATCGGCCGCGAGGTCGTCGTCCCGTACACCGAACAGCGAGTGCCCGTCGTCGCGGACGAGCGGATCGATCGCGAGTTCGGGACGGGAGCGCTCAAGGTGACGCCCGGCCACGACCCGCTCGACTTCGACATCGGACGCGACCACGGGTTGCCCGAGCCGGTCGTCATAGGCCCGGACGGTTGCATGAGCGAGCAGGCTGCTGATCTCGCCGGGCTCACGCAGGAGGAGGCAGGCGCGCGTGTCATCGGCTGGGCCGAGGAGCGTGGGCTCGTCGAGAAGCGCGAGCCATACCGGCACTCCGTCGGCACGTGTGAGCGCTGCCACTCGCGCATCGAGCCACTCATCTCGCTGCAGTGGTGGTGCGCGAGGACGGAGCCGGCGCGGCCCGCGATCGCGGCGCTCCAGGAGCGACGCGTCCGCTACCACCCGGAATCGCAGCACCGCTTCGCGATCGCATCCCTCGAGGAGGCGCCCGACTGGTGCATCTCGCGCCAGCTCTGGTGGGGTCATCAGCTGCCGATCTGGACGTGTCCCGACGGCCATCTGACCGTGACCGTCGACGAGCCGTCGGCCTGCGCCGAGTGCGGTGTGACACCGCTCGAGCGCGAGTCCGACGTCCTCGACACGTGGTTCTCGTCGGCGCTCTGGCCGTACGCGACGCTCGGCTGGCCGGAGGAGACGCCGGAGCTCGCGCGCTACTACCCGGGTGACGTCAACTCGACCGCACGGGAGATCATCCGTCTCTGGGTCAACCGGATGATCTGGACGGGGCTCGAGGTGCTAGGGGACGTCCCGTTCACCGACTCCATCATCCACTCGACCGTCCTCGCCCTCGACGGGCGCCGGATGTCGAAGAGCCTGGGCACGGGCATCGACCCGATGGAGCCGATCGACGAGTACGGGGCGGACGCGACGCGCTACGGGCTGCTGAAGATCTCCTCGACCCAGGACGTGCGGTTCTCGTACGGTGCGATCGAGGAGGGGCGAAAACTCGCGATCAAGCTCTGGAACGTCGCCCGGCTGATCCTCCAGAACGCCGAGGACGTCACCCCCGCGCGGGAGCCGCGGGACCTCGAGGAGCAGTGGATCCTCGCTCGCATCGACGCGGCTCGAGCCGATGTCGAGGACTCCTGGGCGCGCTTCGACTTCGCCGAGTCGACCGCCACCCTCTACCACCTCACCTTCGACGACTTCTGCGACTGGTACGCGGAGGCGATCAAGCCGCGGCTCTACGACCGCGATCCGGCGGCGGTCGCGACCGCGCTCGCCGCCCTCGAGCGCCTCCTCGCGCTGCTCCATCCGGTGATGCCGCACGTGACCGAGGAGATCTGGTCGCACCTGCCGGCTCGTGGGTCACGGCTGATCGTGGCGCCGTGGCCGGACCCGGACGACCGCTTCGCCGCCGATGCTGCGGCACTCGAGCGTGTCCAGGAGGCCGCGCAGATCTTCCGGCGGAGCGGCGTGCAGGTCGAGCTCGGCTCGGAGGACGAACGGAGGATCTTCGCCGCCGTCGTCCGTCCGGAACGCGTCCAGGGGGACGGCAACCGGGACGCCGAGGTCGAGCGGTTGCGCAAGGAGGTCGCTCGTGCGGAGGGGATGCTCGCGAACGAGCGGTTCGTCGCGAACGCACCGGACGCGGTCGTCGCGGCCGAGCGCGAGAAGCTCGAGCGCTACCGCCGCGAGCTGGCCGCACTCGACGGCTGATGAGCCGCGAACATCGCGGCCGCGACGCAGCCGCACGCACGGGCATCGAGTGGCTCGACGCGATGAGCCCGTGGCCGCGCGACGGCTTCGGGCTCGATCGCATGCGCGCGCTGCTCACGGAGCTGAGCGATCCTCAGGAGGCCTACCCGGCCATCCACGTCGTCGGCACGAACGGCAAGTCGACCGCGACGATCACGATCGAGCAGCTGTTGCTCTCCGAAGGCCTGCGCGTCGGGTCGACGATCTCGCCGCACGTCGCGTCGTGGAGCGAGCGGATCCGACTCGGCGGCGAGGAAGCGGACTTCGAGGCTGCCGTCGCCCGCGTCCGACCGGCGGCGGAGGCTCTGGACGCCACGCAGTTCGAGACCGTCACCGCGGCCGCCCTTGCTGCCTTTGCGGATGCTGAGGTCGACGTCGCCGTCGTCGAGGCCGGGCTCGGCGGGCGGCACGACGCGACGAACGTGCTGCGTACGCGAGTCGTGCTTCTGACGAGCGTCGGGCTCGAGCACACGGACGTCCTCGGCGACACGCTCGAGGCGATCGCGACCGAGAAGCTCGCCGTCGCACGGCCCAGGACGATCGTCGCGCTGCCCGATCGCACCTATTCCCACCTGGTACCCGGCAACGAGGTGGTCCTCGGCGGCGCGCGGGTGGCGGCCGAGGCGTTCGTCGGTCACGGGATCGAGGCCGACCCTGCCGTCTCGCTCCCCGGTCGTTTCGAGCGGCGCCCGGGCGAGATCCGGGACGGTGCGCACAATCCCGACGGTGCACGGCACCTGGTGGACCAGCTCGACGGCGGCGACTTCACGATCGTCGCGTCCATCCTCGCCGACAAGGACGTCGACGCAATGCTCGCCACGCTTCGTCGCGCTGGTCGACGACTCGTCGCTACGAGGTCGTCCTCGGCTCGTGCTCTTCCCGCGGCCGACCTCGCGGACCTCGCGCGGTCGCATTTCGAGCACGTGGAGGTCGTCGACGACCCCGTGGCGGCCGTCGCCCGCGCCCATGAGCTCGGTGAACCGGTGCTCGTGACCGGCTCGCTGTACCTCCTCGGCGACCTGGCGCAGGCGGAGCAGCATGCGGCATGGCGCGCGTAAGGGAGCGCCTGGCCGTGCTCGCATTCGCGGCGCTGATCGTCGTTGCCATCATCGGGCTCGCCTTCGCCCTCGGGTACGGGGTGGGCAAGCTTCTGCTATGACCATCGCCGTGCCGCCGCTCCAGATCTCCCTCGAGAATCCCGACTGGACGCTCCTCCGCAACCTCGGCATCGGTCTCCTCGTCGTGCTCTGGCTCGCGACGGCGTACTGGACGTTCAAGGACGCGCGTCGGCGGATCGGGGATCCATGGCTCGTCGGCCTCGCGACGTTGCTCGGCCTCTTCCCGCCGTTCCTCGGCCCGATCATCTACATGTTCTTCCGTCCGCCCGAGTACATCCAGGACGCGCGCGAGCGGGAGCTCGAGATCAAGGCGATGGAGGAGCGGCTCGCGCAGCTCGACCAGCGCTGCCCCGTGTGCCGCGCCAAGGTCGAGTCGGCGTATCTCGTCTGCCCCGTGTGCACGACGCGGCTTCGCTCGGCGTGCCCGTCGTGCGGGCAGCCGCTCGAGAGCCTGTGGCAGGTGTGCCCGTACTGCGCGACCGATGTCCCGCCCGGGTTGCCGTCGCTCGAAGATCTCTCGGGTCCTTCGGGACGAACGACCAACTAGGCTTCGCGGCCGCATGGCCCGCGAGACGACACTCGTCCTCGTCAAGCCCGACGGCATGCGCCGCGGGCTCGAGCTGCGTGCCGCCCGGCTCCTGAAGATCCCGAAGGCGACCGCCCGAGAGCACTACGGCGAGCACAGGGGCAAGCCGTTCTTCGTCTCGCTCGTCGACTTCATCACGTCAGGGCCCGTGCTCGCACTCGCCGTGAGCGGCGAGTCTGCGATCTCGGTCGTCCGAACGATGATGGGCGCGACGAACCCGCTCGACTCGGCGCCTGGAACGATCCGTGGCGACTTCGCGCTCGAGCTGTCGGAGAACATCGTCCACGGCTCGGACTCGAAGGCGAGCGCGCGCCGAGAGCTCGCGCTGTTCTTCCCCGACGGTCTTGTCTGAACCGGACTACGTCGCCCGCAATCGCGCGGTCTGGACCAAGACCAACGAGGAATTCACCGACGCTGCGGCCACGAGGTCCTGGGGCGAGGGGGACATCAGCTGGGGCGTCTTCGGCGTTCCGGAGGACGATGTCGAGGTCCTCGGGGATGTCGCCGGGCTGGATGTCGTCGAGCTCGGCTGCGGGACCGCGTACTTCTCGGCCTGGCTCGCGAGGCGGGGCGCTAGGCCGGTGGGAGTCGACGTCACCCCGGCGCAGCTCGAGACAGCGCGAAGGGTCATGGCGCAGACCGATATCGAGTTCCC
>DASTWH010000160.1:0-2071 GCA_035758735.1 Gaiellaceae bacterium | reverse complement strand
CCGGCAACGAAGGTCGCGCGCGAGGCGAACGTGCCGGTGCAGACGGGTGAGGAGTCCGTGTTCGAGTTGTCGTACGTGATCCAGTCGTACGGCACGCCGATGGTCTCGGCGACGATCTGCGACTGGATCGTCTTCGACCCGTTGCCGATGTCGGCGGTGCCCGCGAACACGTCGACGCGCCCGTCGGGCTTCACCTTGATCCAGCACTGCGACGGGTCGCCGTTCTGGTTCATGCCGGTCGGGTACTCGATCGCCGCGATCCCGCGGCCCGTGTGCTTGGCCATCAGTGACCCTCCGTGCTTCCGACCTGGGCGACGAGGTGCTCGGGAAGCAGCTCACCCGCCCGGGGCTCGTTCGTCATCGTGCGGTAGTCCGCCGGGAGCTCGTGGCCGATCGCGTCGGCGATCGCCTTGAGCGTGTCGATGGTCGACGGATCGGTGTAGGCGACGCCGTTCGGCGACGTGTCGCCGATGCGGTTCGCGTTCTTCATGCGGATCTCGACCTGGTCGATGCCCAGCTCGTTCGCGATTCGGTTCATGTGCGTCTCCACCGCGAACGAGACCGACGTGACACCGAAGCCCCGCATCGCCGTCGTCGGCGTCCGGTTCGTGAAGACCACGTACCCGTCGAAGTGGAGGTTCGGGATCGAGTACGCACCCGTGTGATGGAAGCTGTGCTTCGTCAGGCCGTACGGCGAGAAGCGCGCATATGCGCCGGAGTCGTGCAGCGTCAGCATCTTCTGGCCGAGGATCCAGCCTTCCTTCGTCACCGCCGTGGCGAGCTCCATGTGCCACGGCGCCCGCGTCGACGAGCAGAGGAACTCCTCCTCGCGCGTCCAGCGCCACTTCACCGGCTTGTTCGCCTTCAGGACGAGCAGGCAGGTCATCGTCTCGGTCGCGGTGTCCACCTTGCCTCCGAACCCGCCACCCGTGGTGCCGCCGACGAGCTTGAACCGGTTGAGGGGCTGCTGCAGGTGCGCGGCGACGACGCCCAGCGAGAAGTAGAGCGCCTGGGTGCAGGAGTAGATCGTCAGCCGTCCGTCCGGCTCGGGGACGACCTGACACACCTGCGTCTCGACGGGCGCGTGCTCGATCGCAGCGGGGCGGTACACGCCCTGGACGATCGTGTCCGCGTTCTCGAAGGCCCAGTCGATGTCGCCCTTTCTGATCTGGCGACGGTCCATCTCGCCCTCGAAGTGGGGGTACCAGTTCCCCCAGTGGTGGATCTTCGGAGCCTCGGAGTCGAACGCCTGGCGCAGGTCGAAGAGCGCCGGCCGCTCGTCGAACCCGATCTCGATCGCGTCGACGGCTGCCGAGGCGAGCTCCTCGGTCTCCGCTGCGATGAGCGCGATCGGCTGGCCCAGGTACCGCACCTCGTCCTTCGCGAGTAGCGGCTCGTCGGCGGGGATGCCGAGCGCCGAGAGGTGCCCGTACTCGAGCAGCGGTACGTCCTTCCAGGTGATGACCGCGTGGACGCCGGGCATCGACTCGGCCTTCGTCGTGTCGAGCTTCGTGATCCCCGCGTGGTGGTGCGGGGAGCGAAGTGCCTTGGCCCAGAGCGTCCCGGGGACGTTCACGTCGTCGACGTACGTCGTCCTGCCGGTGACGTGCGCGACGCCGTCGTAGCGCGGGATCCGTGCGCCGACGACTTTCATGCCGCACCTCCGTTCGCCTTCGTCGTGTGCTTCCCGACGGCGGTCGTCGTCAGGTCGAACGAGTCGCCGCGCGCGGCCGCGGCCACGGCGTCGATGATCTTCGAGTAGTCGGTGCAGCGGCAGACGTGGCCGCCGAGCGCGTGCTGGATCGCCTGCGGGTCGTCCGAGCCGCCGCGGTCGAGGTACGCCTGCGCGGCGAGCATCATCCCCGAGGTGCAGAAGCCGCACTGCGCGGCGTAGTAGTGGACGAACGCCTGCTGGATCGACGAGAGGTCGTCGGGCGAGCCCAGCCCTTCCACCGTCGTGATCTGCGTCCCGTCGGCGTAGCCCGCGGGGAGGAGGCATGAGCGCCGCGGCTCGCCGTCGATGAGCACCGTGCACGCACCGCAGCCGCCCTGGTGACAGCCGGCCTTCGGG
>DASTWH010000101.1:0-3816 GCA_035758735.1 Gaiellaceae bacterium | reverse complement strand
TCCGAAGTCGCCGAGCTCCTCGAAGCGCGAGTACGCACGGCGGAGGATCCTCTCCGCCTCGTCCAGCCGACCATCCTGAACCTCGATGCGCTGGAGCTCGGAGGTGACGCCCAGCGCCGAGATCGGATGACCCAGCTCCTCGTAGATCTCGACCGCGCGCCTGCAGTGCTCGCGTCCACGCTCGAAGTCGCCGGTGAACGACGTGAAGCCGCCGCGGACGCGCTCCGCGAACGCCTCCATCAGCCTCGCGTGGCCGGCGCGCTCCACGAGGGCATCGACCCTCTGCAGACCGCTCTCGACCGAGGTCGACCCCCACAGCGTGGCCATGGCGATCTGGCCGAACGCTCGGACCTCTTCACGAGGGTCGTGCGCTCGGTGCGCGAGCTGGGCTACGCGTTCGAGCGCCTCGATCGCCTCGCCGAAGCGTCCCGTTCGGAAGCTGGCCCAGTGCACGAGGTACCACGCGCTCGCCAGCCCGCGCTCGTCTCCGGCAGCCTCGAAGCGCGACCGGGCGGACTCGCCGAGCTCGGCCAGCTCGCTCATCGAGCAGGTGACGTCCGTCTGCGCGCGCAGACTCGCCGCGCCGAGCTCCGCCCGCAGCGCGAGCAGGTCGTCGCCCGAGGCGCGGGCGGACGCCTCAGCTGCCGCGTAGGCGGCCGCGGAACGCTCGAGCTGGCCGCTTCCGGCGAGGGCCCGCGCAAGCTGGACGCAGAGGTGGGCGAACCGCTGATCGTCCGGGTCCGTGAGGTCGCATGCACGGTCGAGGAGGCGCGCCGCGAGCCGGTCGTCTCCCGTCGCAAGTGCCCGCAGGCCTGCGCCTTCGAGCAACTCGGCCGCGCGCCCGGCGATCGCGCTCGTGTCGTCGTCGTCGAGGCCGAGCTCTCGTCGGTATCGGACTGCGTCCTCGAGGTGGTGGGCGGCGATCGCCGCTCGCTGAGCATCCTGTTCCGCGATCCCGGCCAGGACGAGGTGCAGCTCTGCACGCGTGCCCTTCGAGATGCCGGCGTATGCCGCGTCACGCATGAGCGCATGCACGAAGGCGAAGGCATCGCCCGAACGGTCGACGCGAGCCGGGCGGATGAACTGCTTGCGAACGAGGCCCAGCAGCAGTGGCTGAAGCGCGGGACGCGTCGTGTCGGGCACGAGCTCCGCGACCACGTCGCGACGGAACTCGCGGCCCTGGACGGAGGCGCGCTCGAGCACGACGCGTTCCTCGGGCTCGAGCCGGTCGATGCGGGCCGCGAGCAGCGCCTGGATGGTCGGAGGGATGAGGAGATCGCCGTCGGCGCCCTCATGTCCGAGATTGAGAGCGAGCAACTGCTCGAGGAAGAGTGGGTTCCCGTCGGCGACGTCCACCAGGCGGCGCACGTTCGCCTGGCTCAGCTGTGCCTCGTGCGCGAGAAAGCCCACGAGCACCTCGGTGTCGTCGTCTCCGAGACCCTCGAGCACGGTGATCGTCGCGTTCTCGCTCGGAGCCGACCACGCGGGCCGCTCTTCGAGGAGGTCGGGGCGGGACAGCCCGAGGATCAGGATCGGCGCGCCGGCGGAGAAGGTCGCGACGTAGTCGAGGAGATCGAGCAGCGTCGGCTCTGCCCAGTGGAGGTCGTCGATGACGAGGACGACGGGCCGCTCCCGCGCGAGGCTCTCGAGCAGCCGTCGCACGGCCCAGAACACCTCTTCGTTCGACAAGGCGCCGTTCACGCCGAGGACCGAGGACACGCCCTCGGCGATCGCAGCTCCCTCGGGCTCGTCGGCGAGCAATTCGGCCACCCGGGCGACAGGATCACGCCCGAGCTCCGTCTCGAGCGCCTCGGCGACCGGGAGGAACGTGATGCCCTCGCCGTACGACACGCACCTGCCCACCAGCACCCGCGCTCGGTCGAGCGAGCCGACGAACTCGCGGGCGAGCCTCGACTTCCCCACTCCGGCAGCACCTACGACCGTTGCGATGTGGCACTCGCCGCGCTCAGCGGCGCGGTCGAATGCCGCCTGGAGCGCGGCCAGCTCCGCCCGCCGGCCGACGAGCGGCGCGGCGCCGTCCCGTCGGTACCGCTCGACGTCCGGCAGGACGCCGAGCAGGCGATACGCCTCGAGGGCCCGTGCCTTGCCTTTCACCTCGAGGGGCTCGACCGCTTCCACGTCCACCGCCTCGCCGGCGAGCTCCCGCGTCAGGCTGCCGACGAGGATCTCGCCCGCACCCGCGCTCTGCTCGAGCCGTGCGGCCACGTTCATCGTGTCCCCCGAGGCGCGGAAGCCGTCGAGACGCGTCTCGTCCACCACCACCTCCCCGGTGTTGACCCCCATGCGCACCTCGAGCTCGATCCCGACCCGCTCGAACCCCTCGTTGAGCCGGCCGAGCTCCGTCCGGAGCTCGTCGGCGGCCCGTAGCGCCCGCAGGGCGTCGTCCTCGTGGGCGACCGGCACCCCGAAGAGGGCGACGACGGCGTCGCCGATGAACTTCTCGACCGATCCTCCGTGCCGCTCCACGACCGCCCGAGCCTCCCCGAAGTAGCGGTCGAGGACGTTCCGCAGCGTCTCCGGATCGTGCGTCTCGCCGAGGCTCGTCGAGCCGACGACGTCGCAGAAGAGGGCAGTGACGGTCTTGCGCTGCGCCACCTGCAGCAGTCTACGAACGGCTCCTTGCCGCGACTCGACGGCGCGGCCTAGGATGACCCGCGAGAACGCCAATCCGGTGGAGGTGAGCATGTCCGAGAAGATGTGGGGAGGCGAGCCGTTCTGGGGGCTCGGCTACGAGTGGGATCCCGACTGGGTCTTGACCGACCGCCAGAAGGAGCTCCGCGCGACGCTCATCGAGCTCTGCGAGAAGGAGATGCGGGCGAACGCCAAGCGCTCCGACGACGAGCTCCTGTTCCCACGTCGCAATCTCGAGCTTCTCGGCGAGAACGGGTTCCTCGGTCTCACCGTCCCCGAGGAGTACGGGGGTCTCGGCGAGAACCACGTCGCGTACTCGATGACGTGCGAGACCATCGCGCGCTACGGGTGCGCCTCGACCGCGATGTGTTACGTCATGCACATCGGCGCGGTGAACGCGATCATGCTCCGCCCGACCGACGAGCTGATCGACAGGTACATCCGGCCGCTCAACTCGGGGAAGATCGGCACCCTCTCCTACTCGGACCCGGAGACCGGCTCGCACTTCTGGTACCCGATCTCGTCCGGCGCCGAGCGCGTGAACGGCGGGTTCAAGGTGCGGAAGAAAGCGTCCTGGACGACCTCCGCCGGCTTCGCGGACTTCTACGTCGTCCAGACGACGAGCCCCGACTTCTCGGGCTACGACGACCTCTCGGTCTTCGTCATCGACGGCGAGGAGGCGCAGGCGCAGCCGTCGCTGTGGGACGCGCTCGGTCTCCGCGGCAACCAGTCCGGTCCGCTCGAGGTGCCGGACGTCGAGATCCCGGGCGACCAGATCGTCGGCCCCGTCGGCGACGGCGCGGCGTCGAACGACGAGTCGGTCGATCCGTGGTTCCTGATCGGCTCGTCCTCCGTGTGGAACGGCATCGCGCTCGGCACCATCGACATCGCGAAGCGGCACACGACGCGGAAGCGACACGTCGACGTCGGCCTCCGTGTCGCCGACTACCCGACGATCCAGGACTACGTCGGAGAGGCCCTCATGGACACGAACGCCTCGCGCCTCTTCGTGCTCTCCGTCGCGCAGGCGATGGACAACGCCACCGACGACAACACGAAGGTGCTCGCGGTCGGCGAGCTCGCGCGGGCGGACTTCCTGCATTGGGCCTGGCAGATCAAGTTCGAGGCGGCGAAGAACGTCGCCCACGTCGTGGACAAGATGCT